>JBAZGP010000261.1:1097-5319 GCA_041652835.1 Lutibacter sp.
TGGGAGGGGAACCAACATTTCCTATGTGCGTTATGGAAGTTAAACCTATTGGCGTATTTCACATGACTGATGAAAAAGGACCCGATGAAAAAATTATTTGTGTACCTATTTCTGATCCAATTTGGAATGAGTTAAATGATATTTCAGATATGAATCCCCATCTTATAAAAGAAATTGAACACTTCTTTCAAGTATATAAGGATTTGGAAAAAAAGAAAGTCGATGTTGGCGGTTGGGGCGACGCAAAAGAAGCCCTTGATATTATTGAGAAATGTATAGAAAGATACGATTTAAGTGAACACAAAAAAAAGAGAACATTTACCATATAATAGATAAATTAATGAGCTTAAAATTAAACCTTCTTTAAAAATTAAAGAAGGTTTTTTTTATCTGTCTTATTTTACTTATTTTAGCCGGCATTATTAAAAATCATCTAAAAATAACTAACATTTAAAAAATAATGGAATTAATAGTAAACTTTTTACCACTATTTGGTATCGCAGCACTTGTATTTGTATTTTTCAAAAGTTCTTGGGTTACAAAACAAGACTCAGGAAATGAAAAAATGACAAGAATTGCAAAGAATATTGCTGATGGAGCCATGTCATTTTTGAAAGCCGAGTATAAAATACTTTCAATTTTTGTGATTGCCGTTGCAATTTTGCTGTATTTCAAGGGGACTTATGAAACCGGATCAAACGGAATGGTTGCCCTATCATTTGTTGTCGGTGCCATTTGTTCAGCATTGGCAGGTTTTATTGGTATGAAAGTAGCCACCAAAGCAAACGTAAGAACTACACAAGCTGCAATAACTTCCTTAGGAAAAGCCTTAGAAGTTGCTTTTGCGGGTGGAGCCGTTATGGGATTGGGTGTTGTTGGACTTGGGGTTTTGGGATTGAGTTCATTATTTATGTTTTATAGCGGACAAGGATGGGAAATATCGGAAGTGTTAAATGTACTTTCAGGATTCTCATTAGGAGCATCGTCAATTGCATTATTTGCACGTGTTGGCGGTGGAATTTATACCAAAGCAGCCGATGTTGGAGCAGATCTTGTTGGTAAAGTTGAAGCCGGTATTCCAGAAGATCACCCTTTAAATCCCGCAACTATTGCAGATAACGTTGGTGATAATGTTGGCGATGTCGCCGGTATGGGAGCCGATTTATTTGAATCGTATGTAGGTTCTATTCTTGGAACCATGGTATTGGGTGCTGCTTTTGTTGGATTAGATGGTTTTAAGGGCGATGTATATGATGGTTTAGGCGCTATTTATTTGCCGTTGGCTTTAGCTGCTGTTGGAATTATCATGTCAATTGTTGGTACATTTTTCGTAAAAGTAAAAGATGGAGGAAGTCCGCAAGCTGCCTTAAACGTGGGTGAATTTGGTTCAGCGGGTTTAATGGTTGTGGCTTCTTATTTTGTGATAGATCAAATGCTTCCTGAAACTTGGGTTTTAAGAGGTCATGAATACACTTCAATGGGCGTATTTTGGGCTACAATTACCGGGCTTGTGGCTGGTTTATTGGTTGGAAAAGTAACGGAATATTATACTGCAACAGGTAAAAAACCGGTAATGTCAATTGTTAAGCAATCTGAAACCGGTGCAGCAACAAATATTATTGCAGGTTTAGGCGTTGGAATGATGTCAACAGCTATTCCAATTTTGTTAATCGCTACAGCTATTTTAGTTTCGCATCATTTTGCCGGTTTGTACGGTATTGCCATTGCAGCTGTTGGGATGTTGGCAAATACAGGAATTCAATTGGCTGTTGATGCTTATGGTCCAATTTCCGATAATGCTGGTGGTATTGCTGAAATGGCGGAATTGCCTAAAGAGGTACGTCAACGTACAGATAAATTAGATGCTGTTGGAAATACAACTGCTGCTATTGGTAAAGGATTTGCCATTGCTTCTGCCGCATTAACGGCGTTGGCTTTGTTTGCTGCTTTTATGCAAACCGCAAATTTAACATCTATTGATGTTTCTCAGCCTAAAATTATGGCAGGACTTTTTATTGGCGGTATGTTGCCATTTGTTTTTTCTGCATTGGCTATGAATGCTGTTGGACGTGCTGCGATGGCTATGATTGAAGAAGTTCGTCGCCAGTTTAGAGACATTCCTCAGTTAAAAGCTGCATTGGTGGTTATGAAAAAATACGATTCTGACATGTCTAAAGCATCTGTTGAAGACAGAAAAATATTTGATGAGGCTGATGGTGTTGCAGATTACGCAAAATGTGTTGAAATCTCCACAAAAGCTTCCTTAAAAGAAATGGTATTGCCAGGAGTAATGGCAATTGTTGTTCCGGTTTTTATTGGATACGTTGGTGGCGCTCAAATGTTGGGAGGTTTATTGGCTGGGGTTACAGTTACTGGAGTTTTAATGGCAATTTTCCAATCTAACGCAGGTGGTGCTTGGGATAATGCCAAAAAGACAATTGAAGAAAAAGGATTAAAAGGAACTGAAGCGCATAAAGCTGCCGTAGTTGGCGATACTGTTGGAGATCCATTTAAGGATACTTCAGGACCTTCATTAAATATTTTATTAAAACTGATGTCAGTTGTGGCTTTGGTAATTGCGCCAAGTATTGCATTGGATGCAGCAGAAATTGCAGCATATAATCAAGAAAATGCGGTGCAAACTGAAATTGTTACACAAGAAGCTTCTAAAGAAGTACAGGTTGTAATGACGACTAATGAAGATGGATCTGTTAAAGCTATTGTTACCACAACGATTTCAAAAAATGGTGAAACTTCAACTGAAGAAAAGGTTTTTGAAGGAACCCAAGATGAGGTGAATGCAGAAATTCAAAATTTTAAAGGTGTTAAAGTTGAAGCGAAAACAGTGGAGTAAATGATTGAGATTTACAAGATGTTTTAACATATTGAAATAAAAAAACCTGCCAATTGGCAGGTTTTTTTATGGAATCGGTTTAAAATTGGCCTAATACTGAAAAGTGGTTGGTAGATTTTACAAAAATAATTTGTATTAACGTCAGTTCGAGTGATTTTTGCGAAGTGCAACGGAGTAAAAATTGTATCGAGAACACTTAAAACCAACACACGTCACTTCGAGTGTTTTTGGCATAACGGAAGTTGATTATAAAGAATTGTTGATAAGCCAAAAACGTATCGAGAAGCTTTATAAGTAACCAAGGTTCTCGATACAATTTTAAAGCAATAGTATAAGCTGTTTACTATGTAAATTTAACAGGCTTTAAAATCACTCGAACTGACGATAAAAAGCCATCAAGAAGCTATAATTTTATTAATAACACGCAATTACAACTATTTTAATTAATCGAACTCAGGTTATTATATCAAAGTTAGAAATGAAGAATAGACTTGGATAATGTTGAAAAAGGGATTGTGGATATTTGTGTTACAAAACAAATAATAATAATATTGAAGAAGTCAATATTCGATTGTAACACGTCTCATTTGTTTCCTAAATCAACTTTCCAACCTAAATTCGTGGGCTCTAAACAAATCGTATTCTTTCTTTTTAAATGGATAATCCCAACATCCCATTCTGTGAAATAAATTACCTCCAAAACCTTTTTTATAAATATGAACTCCATGTAAGGGATGTGATTGACATAAATTAGGTGCAGAACCAAACATATCATATTCTGTGCAACCAAAATTTTTGGCTATTTTAATGGATTCCCACTGAAGTGCATAACTGGCCAATTTATTTCTTGATGAAGATGCGCCGTATAAATAATTTCCACGTTTATTAGAAATAACTAAAAAAAGTGAAGCCAAAAACTTTCCATCGGAATCTGCCATTAACATTTTCACATTAACACCTTTTTTACTATTGTCCTGATTTTTTAATACAGTGGCAAAATAATTTTCATTTTGCATTGGCATATTATGACGAATTGCTGTTTCCCTATACAATTTATACCAGTCTCCAATTTGTTCAACACCATATTCCTTAATCTGAATCCCATTATTAATTGCTCGTTTAATATTATATCTGGTATTATATCTCATATTATAAAGCAGCTCCTGTTCTTTTAAAGTTAAGTCAAGGAAATAAGTATTTTTTGGTAATATATCATTAGGACTTTTTCTTAAATTCCATTGAGAAGTTTTATAATTAACTCTAAGTTCCTGAACATGAATTTGTGGTGGTCCGGTCCAATTGCCTGAATGGTCAAAGTATTCATCTTCAACCGCCCATTGATTCTGCCATGATAAATCGTATCGAATA
>JBAZGP010000262.1:0-5290 GCA_041652835.1 Lutibacter sp.
CCCGCCAAAGGAGAAATCATAATGCTACCCGTTTCGGTTTGCCACCAAGTATCTACAATTGGTGATTTTCGTTTACCAATTTTCTCATCATACCAGTGCCAAGCTTCTTCATTAATAGGTTCCCCAACAGTTCCCAAAACTTTTATGGAACTTAAATCGTTTCTTTCTGTCATTTCATTTCCTTGGGCTGCCAAAGCTCTAATTGCAGTTGGTGCGGTGTAGAATTGATTCACTTTATACTTTTCAACAATTTGCCAAAAACGGCTATAATCTGGATAAGATGGAATTCCTTCAAACATTAATGTGGTTGCTCCAGCAGCTAAAGGACCATATAATATATAGGAGTGACCGGTAATCCAGCCAACATCTGCGGTACAGAAATAAACATCCCCGTGTTCATATTGGAATACATTTTTAAAACTGTGCGCAGTTTGCACCATATAACCGGCGATTGTATGCACCATGCCTTTTGGTTTCCCTGTTGAACCGGAAGTGTACAATATAAACAGCATATCTTCTGCATCCATAATTTCAGCAGGGCAATAGGTTTCTGCTTTTTCCAATTCCTCATGCCACCAAACATCACGACCTTCTTTCATGACCACGTTTGAATTTATTCTATTTAATACAATAGAAGTTTCAATGGTTGGACAAGTTTCCAGTGCTTCATCAACAATAGTTTTAAAATCAACGGTTTTATTGCCTCTAAATACACCATCAGAAGTTAATATGATTTTGCATTCGGCATCATTAATTCTTGTTGAAAGTGCCATTGCAGAAAATCCAGCAAACACAACAGAATGTACTGCTCCAATGCGTGCGCATGCCAATATGGAAATGGCCAATTCCGGCACCATTGGCATATAAATACAAACTTTATCACCTTTTACAACGCCATTATTTTTCAATACGTTGGCAAATTTACAGACTTCAGCATGCAGTTCATTGTAAGTTAATATTCTATTGGCTTCATCTGGGTTATTGGGTTCCCAAATAATGGCGGTGTCATCGCCTCTTTTTTCCAAATGACGGTCTAAACAGTTTTCGGTAATATTTAATTTAGCGCCTTTAAACCATTCAAATTTTGCGGTATCCCAATTGTATTCAACAACTTTATCCCATTTTTTATGCCATGTAAAAGTATCTGCAATTTGAGCCCAATAACCTTCGGGATCATTTACGCTATGTTGGTAAGATTTATAATATTTTATGAATGAATCTATGCGTAAATCGGCAAGTGTTTGTTTTTCTTCCTCAGTAGCATGTTCAAATATTCCTATTTTGAAAAGTTTGAACTCATGAATAATTTCTTCAATAATTTCTGGATCATCAATGGTTGAAGGAATGGTATATTCAACGCCATCAGCCATATTTCGCAACAATTTACGAAGAATTTTTCCTGAGCGTGTTTTTGGCAATCGCTTAACTATCAGTACTCTTTTTAATGATGCGAACGGACCAATTATTTTCCTGACTTCCTGTACAATATTATGTTCTAATTCAAAACTGGAAACATAATCACCCGATTTTAATACCACCAATGCCAAAGGAACTTGTCCTTTTAATTGATCATCAATACCAAAAACGGCACATTCAGCAACCGACTTGTTTGAAGAAACGATTTCTTCCATTTCCGCAGTTGACAATCGGTGACCAGCAACATTGATGACATCATCTATCCTACCAGTAATAAAAACATAGCCATCTTCATCAATATATCCACCATCACCTGACAAATAATAGCCATCAAATCGCTTTAAATACCCTTCTTTAAATCGTTCAGTATTTTTCCAAATATTAAGTATATTTCCTGGAGGCAACGGTAATTTTACCACAACAAATCCTTCTTGATTTGCTTCAACCTGTTTGCCTTCATTATTTAGAATTTGAATATCATAACCGCCAACAGGTTTTGTTGAAGATCCTGGTTTTACCGGCAAAGCTTCCAACCCCATCATATTTGATACCATTGGCCAACCTGATTCTGTCTGCCACCAATGGTCTATTACCGGAATTTGTAACTGTTCTTCTAACCAATGTAAGGTCGCAGCATCGCAACGTTCACCTGCTAAAAACTGATATTTCAAACAACTTAAATCGTACATTTTTAGCAATTCACCATCAGGATCTTCTTTTTTTATAGCCCTAATTGCTGTTGGCGCCGTAAACATCACCTTTACGTTATTTTCGCTGATAATTCTCCAGAAAGTACTGGCATCCGGTGTTTTTACCGGTTTTCCTTCAAAAATAATAGTGGTATTCCTGTTGATAAGCGGTGCATAAACAATATAACTATGACCAACAACCCAACCAACATCAGAGGCCGCCCAAAAAGTATCGCCTTCTTCAACACCATAAATATATTTCATGGAATATTTTAGAGCGGTTGCATAACCACCGGTATCACGTAAAATACCTTTTGGTTTTCCTGTAGTTCCTGAAGTGTATAAAATATACAATGGATCATTGGAATCCATTTCAACACAGTCAACTGGTTCAGAAGATTTTACCAGCTTTTTATAACTCACATAGGTTTCGGTTTTAGGGTTTATTGCCCCCAAATTACGTTGATACACAATTATTTTTTCAACTTTATGAGTGGCTTTTTCCACAGCTTCATCAACCAAAGGTTTGTAAGCAATAAGCCGGTCAATTTCCATTCCCGAAGTGGCAGTAATAATAACTTTTGGTTTACAATCGTCAATTCTGACAGCCAATTCATGAGGCGCAAAACCTCCAAAAACTACAGAATGTATTGCTCCAATACGCGCACAAGCCAACATACTGAAGGCTGCGTGAGGAATCATTGGCATATAAATAATAACGGTGTCTCCTTTTTTAACACCCAAATCACGAAGTCCGCCCGCCAATTGAGAAACCTGTTTTTTAACATCATTATAAGAGTAAAGAACTCTTTGTTGTGTAACTGGAGAATCGTATATAATTGCTGTTTGTTCTCCATGACCAGAATCAACGTGTTTATCAACCGCCAAATAGCACATATTTAATTTTCCGTCTGCAAACCAACGGTCAAATCCATTTTCATCTTTAGATAATATTGTTGTAGGTTTTTTATACCATTTTATATTATTGGCCTGTTCTCCCCAAAATGCTTCGGGATTTTCGATACTGTTGTTGTAATGTTTTTGGTAGTTCATAATTATTTATTTTTTGTGTTAAACAATCCAAACCAAACTGGATTTAAAAATTTTATTTTTATCAATGCCCACAGCACTAATAAGGTAAATAATCCCATAAAAATGGAACTTAATGCACCAATTTGAAATAATGATTCAATATATATTCTTCCTAATAATGTAATAATCACATAAATAGTGATTAAAATATCTGAAGTTCTATTTCCCAATTTATAATTCATCTGTTGGTATTTTAATATTTTTTATTGATTAGATGGAACGCCTAAATTATTTATCATTATCAAAATATTTCGTTGTACGCGTTTCATTTTTTTATTTTTTGTGTAAAAGGTCTTTTACTTCTTTTACTAAATTTTTTATAGCAAAAGGTTTTGATATGTATTTGTCGGCACCCAATTGCAAACCTAATTCAATATCAGTTGCTTTATTTTTTGCGGAAAGAAAAATGACTTTAATTTTGCTCAAAGTTTCGCTTTCTTTCAAGTAATTAAGCACTTGATAACCATCTACATTAGGCATCATAATATCCAACAATATAATATCAGGAATTGAATTTTCAACTATTTCAATAGCTTCTGCTCCGTCACGAGCGATGAATACTTCAAAATTTTCTTTTTTAAAAATGTATTCCAATGACATTACAATATTAGGTTCATCATCAACTATTAATATTTTTTTCATCTGTTTAAATTTTATTTTTTAGCGGTAACAGTTGCTGCCTGCCTGCCGGCAGTCAGGTTCGCTATAAATCATTCTTTCATGTATCAAAATTTGTTATGCTCGTTTCATTCTATTTTATATTTAACGGTAACGTAAAAGTCAGTCGCGTTCCTTGAGGTATCATATTTTCTGCCCAAATTTTGCCGTTATGGTTTTCTATAATTTGCTTGCTAATTGCCAATCCCAATCCGCTGCCAACCGGTTTCAAAATGGTTTGATTTTTGGATTGATAAAATTTATTGAAAATGAAACCCAATTCGTCTTTTTCAATTCCTTTTCCGTTATCTTCCACCATTACTTCAACTTTATTTTGATTTATTTGTGTTGAAATTTTAACCTCTCCATTTTTTTCGTTAGAAAATTTAAATGCATTCGACAATAAATTGACAATTACTTGTTGAATCCTGTCTTCATCATAAAAAACCTCAACATCATTAATTTCTTTTAAACTAATTATAATTCCTTTATTAATGGCCAATTGTTTAAATAAATCAATCGATTTTAGAATTGTATTTTTAACGGAATTCAGTTTTAAATCTAATTTTTCTTTTCCTGTTGCTAATTTTTCTAAATCTAAAATATTATTTATAAGTCTGCTTACTCTTTCACTTTCACTTACAATACTTGTTAAAAATTTCTTTTTTGTTTCATTTTCAATTTCATCATCAGCCAATAATATTTCAGAAAGCGCTCTTATGGAAGTAATTGGCGTTTTTAATTCATGTGCCACCGTGTCCAAAAATTCATCTTTTTGCTTGTCTCTTTCCTTTAATTCTTTATTAGATTCTTTTGTTTTTTGGGTTTCATCTAAAATATTCAACACTTCGGTTAAACTAATTTCTTCTTCTTTTACTACGGAAGAAATTAATATTCTTGCTGAAGCACTGCCAATGCTTCCTGTTAATAATTTTTCAGAAAAATTGACCAAACGGGCATCTGCATATAGGTTTTTTTTATCAATGTCATACTTCATATTAAACAAATTCAATGCTCTTTCGGTTCTGCTTTCTCCCAAAAAACGAGTTAAAACTTTTCTGATATCACTCACATAAGCTTCACCCTTCCAAACATAAGCACCTTCTTGCAATGATGCATATTTGATGCTGTCAACAAACATTTCAGCAAAATTTCTTTCTCTATAGCTTCCTAATTTATATACTGAAACCAATGAATAAATGATGGCATTTAAAAACAAACTCCAAAAAAAAGCATGAGTTACAGGTTCAAATATTTGTAATCCGAATAACTCATAAGGTTTTAAAATATTGATACCAAACAATCCTTCGTTTACAAAAGACGATGCTATTGATTGTGAATCAATCGTTAACGGAATTAACAAGGTATAAACTGTTACTAAAAATCCTGTAATAATACCGTATTTAGCACCTTTTGATGAGCCTCTTCTCCAAAAC
>JBAZGP010000263.1:0-5279 GCA_041652835.1 Lutibacter sp.
AAAACTATATTGGCCTCCATGTGAGCCACCGGTAAACATAGGATGATGAATAGCCACCAATACCGTTTTTCCTCTGGCTTTTTTAATTTCACTTCTAAATTCATCTAAAAAATCTTCACGTGTTTTAATATCGCAATTATCGTTTATTGTTGGATGTTTATCCCAATTTGTTACATACCATTGGGAATCTACCACAAGTAAAATTGTTTCTTTATTAATTTCTACTTTCTTTATGGGACAACCATTTTCTGGTAAAAAAGTATTTTTTCCTAATGCTTTTTCCACTAATTTTTCTTGCTGTTTTAAACCCGAAATACCGCTGTACCAATCGTGATTTCCAGGAATAAAGATAACGCGGCCGGGAAATTTCTTGGCGATATTAATTTGTGTATTTATGATGAGTTCAGCTGTTTTTTTTTCTGGACCATCGGTAGTCGGAATTCCTTTAGGATAAACATTGTCACCCAAAACCAATAACAAATCCGAAGTGTTTGCATTTTTAATTTCATTTTCCAAAGCCTTTAGGGCAGCAGATGCTTCGTTATTTTCAAGTTTCCCGGCATCGCCAATCATATAAACTTTCATATTGGTTTCCTTATCTTGAGCGTTTAATGAACTGGTTTCTGTTGAGGAGGAATTAAACGTTGCACAACTAAAAAATAAAAGTGTTGCTATTCCCAATAATGAAATTATTTGAAAAATTTTCATGTGTTGATATTTATTGTTTTTTATTGGTCATAAGTAATTCGCATATCATCATCGGTTATTGCATCGCATTCACATTATGCCCATTTCATATTTATTTAGATTATTTGCCTTCTTCTTTATTACCAAATATTAGATTACTTTATAATTTTCATTTGTAGTTCTGAAAATTATAATAAGTTAACTTGTGATTTTTTATTCATAAAAAGCAAACGACGCTTCAAAACCTTAAAAATTGGTTTATAAAAGTAAAGGATTTTAATATTTACGTTCAGTAATTTTTAAAAACTAAAAAGAACGTAAGTAATGGTGGTCATTAAGCCTAACAAGAAAATAATAACCGAAAAGGTTAAAATTCTCTGTTTTATACTGATAATTTTTCCAAGAAAATAAAGGTCATCAATCATTTCATCATAAACATTTTGTCCTTTTGTCATGATCCGTTTAAATTCCTTTCTGAAGTCAGTTAAAGATTCATTTGAAAAATTTTGAGCATATAAAGCACCTTTATATTTACTTGCATTAAAAGATTTGCCAAAATACCGATAAGGCAACATACTAAAGAGCGCAAAAACCATAGATAACATACTGCTAACGACCAATACTTTAGTCCCTACGTTGATGATAACTTCTTTTGTGCCAGTAGTTATAAAATGAAGCCCAAAAAATAAGGAGGTTATTATAGAGTTAACAGTAAGTATAATTTTAGCCTTATTATCAACCATTTTTAAAAGTGTATAATGATTTCTTGAAACATTTCTAAAAAGAGTTTGTATTCCTCGCAGATCTAATTTTTGCAACTTTTCCTTCTTTTCTTTTAAAGGAGCTATTTTATTATCTTCACTATTCGGAGTAATATTATTATCTTCACTATTCATTGTTATTGTTTTTTATATTACATAATTCTTTTGCTTCCTCAATTATATTAAGCTTATTATGATATGTAATGTTTAAATCTTCTAAGACTGTAGGATCCACAATAATTTCTTTGACCAATATAACATTATTTTTTATAAGTTGAAGTTTTTCATTCTTTCTTAAAGATGTTAATACGGTAATAGGATATAGGCAAAACTCATCAATATTTTTGCTTATTCCATTATTTTTAGGATAATCCCAAGAGAGCATTCTTAAACCAATAGAATTGCCATAATTAATGGCATCTTGTGTAAATCTTGTATTGGTCACTAACCAACCTTGTTTTAAATGGGTTTTATTTTTTTCATTTGAATTCCACTGTTTTTGAATATCCAAAAATCGAGAATTAATATATAAAGGAACTTTAACATTACTTACTGCCTTGGCATCTGAATGAAACTTACATTCAATGGCATAAATATTTCCATCTTTTTCAGCCAAAATATCAATTTCATGGGTAATACATTCCCCATTTAGGATAACACTTACCTTAGTTTCATATCCTTTTTCTTTCAATAAAGCACCTATTAATTTTTCAAATGGAAATCCCGTTGGTCCTAAATCAAATATGGCTCTTTTTAAGCTGTATTTTGAAGCTGAAACTTTATTGAGCTTTTTTAATAAAAAATAAGCTTTCCCATATATTACATCAGATGAAATTCCATTATAAATCATAGGGGAAATGATTTTTATAATTGTTTGGACTTCCTGTTTTGATGCACCACTTCTCTTTAGGGATTCTTCAAGTTTTTGAGTTGAAAACTGCTCTATCTCACCCGAATTTTTTTTGACTGTTATTATTCTATTATCCATAACTTTTTATTTTTTGATAATTCATAATTTTATGAAGCCTTTAATAATTTAATTTGTAATTGTTTTTAACCATTTTACATCAATCAAAAATATGATCAAATATTGTTAAATAAGTTTTCCGTCAGCCATTTCAATAATTCTATTTGATGCTTTGGCAAAATCATTGTCGTGGGTTACGGCAATAATAGTTTGCCCAAACTCTTGCGATAATTGATGAAATGTTTCAAGAACAATGCTTGTGTTTTTACTGTCTAAGTTGCCGGTAGGCTCATCACACATAATAATTTTAGGGTGGTTTATTAAAGCTCTTGCAATAGCTACTCTTTGTTGCTGTCCACCAGAAAGTTTAGATGCCGGTTTTAACGCTTGATCCCTTATTCCAAGAAGATCCAATTTTTGATAAGCCTGTTCCTCAATTTCTTGAGGTGAAAATTTTCCAAGTTTTAATGCCGGAATCATGACGTTTTTTAGGCATGAAAATTCAGGAAGGAGATAATGAAACTGAAACACAAATCCAATATTTTTATTTCTAAAAGCGGCAAGATTATCAGATTTTTGTCCGGTAATTTTTTCCCCATCAATAAATAACTCCCCTTCATAATCTGTATCCATGGTAGAAAGAATATATAATAAAGTTGATTTCCCACTACCCGATTTTCCAATCATTGTAATAAACTCGCTGTTATATACCTCAAACGAAACGTCCTCTAAAGCTTTAAACTTTACGGGTTCATAAAAGTATTTACTTATATTTTTTGTTTTAAGAATAGCCTGCTTTTCCATTATTTTCTAAATATTTCAATAGGGTCAATTTTTGCAGCTCCAATTGCAGGAATATATCCAGCTCCCAAAGTGAGTACAATGCCTAGAATACCGCCAATTAGAAATATTGGAGACTCAAAACCGATGGGGAAATATTCTCTGTCGCCACCAATATAAATACCGCTCACAAATTTAATTAGGCCCGCAGCCAGAAGCAATCCAAATGATGTTCCAATAATTCCCATTATTAAAGATTCCTTCAGAAAAATATTTATGACATCTTTTCCTGAAAATCCTGTTGCTTTAAGAATGGCGATATCATTTAATTTTTCCTTTACGGTCATATTTATAATATTATAAATTCCAAATGCTGCCACCAATAAAATAGCCAATGAAATTGAACCAAACATAACTTGTCTTGTTTTTTTATTGGACATGGATTGTTCGTTTGCGGACTGCCAGTCTTCAACTTTATAAATTGTTAACTTTTTAAGCTTTTTTGAATATTCCGGAGCCTTATTTGGGTCATTGATATTTACTAAAATATCCGTTAAATAGCTCGAACTTTCTTTCATTAATTGTTGAGATATTGCCAAATTTATATATGATTTTGTTAAATCTATATTAGAATTGCTTGTTTTGAAAATACCTTCAACCTTCATCATTTTTACCACGCCAATAGATGAAGTAATATTTATATTGTCATATAATTTGATGTTTAATTTTTCGGCTATTCCAACGCCAAGTAATATTCCGTTAGATGTTGATAAGAGGTTTCTAACATCACCCGCCAACATGGTAGATTGAATATTAAACATAGCGTTAGCATCTATAATATTTACGCCGGAAGCAACGCCATTTATTTGAGATATTCCATTGTTATAAAAAAGATTAACCGACACCTGAGGGGTAACAGTAGCCACACCTTCTTGTTTTTTTAAATCGATTATAATTTTTTCAGGATTAACAAGCGTATTGGATAAATTGGCGATTTTTGGATTAACTATTACTGTAGTGTAGCCTGAGTTTATTTGCTTAATTAAAGGCCGGCTTAATGTATCATCTTGATAAATTCGTAAATGAGGTTCTGCTTTAAAAAGGGCTTCATCAGAATAGCGATTAAACCCAACAACCAACGAAATCATAAAAATAAATACCCCAATACCCACGGTTACCCCCAAAGAAGCGATGATAGTTTGCTTTTTACGGGTAAGCAAGTGAGTTAAAGCAATATCTGAATTTACATTTAGTTTCATTTGGTTTTATTTAATTTTATCAGCTATAATTATGGTGTTTTCATCTAACCCTTTAACTATTTCTACCCAATCATTGGAAATAAACCCTGTTTCAACAATTATTTCATCACCTCCTTTTAATTTAACCTTGTTGCCGTAACCCAAATAATTTCTTGGAATAACCAAAGCATTGCTTTTATTTTCTATAATAATATTCCCTTGAAGTTGGGTTCCGGAAATTTTAAAATCTAAAGTATCTTCAAATTCTATTTTGCAATAAAACGATTGAGTTTGCACATCAAATGCCGGATATATTTCAGTAACTCTCCCTTTATAGGTTTTGTCTAATTCTGGATTTAGCTGAATTATTGCTTCTTGTTGCAATTTTACTTTTGAAATACTGGTTTCATCAACACTTAATAAAGCATATAATTTTTCAGGCTTTCCTATTACGGCAATAACATCTCCTTTTTTAATATAATCTCCCAATTCCTTTTTTAATTCATAAACTTTTCCTCCAACAATGGCTTTAATTTCATTGTAATTTTCAGAAACATTATCTACCTCTTTTTGTGATTTTTGAATAATTAATTGTTGATCAGCTTGCTGTTTTAATAGCTTGTAATTTTCTTGAAGTGACAATAAATTTGTTTTGGAATCATTTAAATTCAAGACAATATCTTCATATTCCAATTTTGAAACACTATTTAATTCGTATAGTTTTTTATAGCGATCAGCTTGTTTTTGATTTTGAATCAATTTTTGTTTTGCAAGTTCAACATTAATTTCTGCCTGTTTAAGTGCAGGAGCATTTGGATTTGTGTTGGCAATTGCAATAGTTAATAA
>JBAZGP010000264.1:0-979 GCA_041652835.1 Lutibacter sp.
TTGCCAATGACTTCATGGTCAATTTTTTCTATGACCTTATTGTTTTTGTCAAGGGTTTTGATATTAAAATCCTTTCGGTCTTGGGAGTCTTTACCAAACAGCATCCATGTGTACGCATCAAACAGCGTGGTTTTACCGGAGGCGTTACATCCCGATATTTGGGTGTTTCCTTTGAATTCAATTTCATGTTTTCTAATCCCTTTGAAATTGATTAGCTTTAAATTTAATAGTGTTATTTTCATGTTTATAGTTATTTAGGTTCGTGGAGTGAGATGGACTCGAACCACCATCTAAGGATTTTCAGTCCTCCGCATAGACCTGCTTTGCTATCACTCCGGTTTTCTATATTCAGATTGTTTATAAATTTCTCTTTGAATCCTGATCTCAAGTTTTAAAAGTTTGCGTATTCGTGGCAATAGATTTATAGTAGGAATATCTGCAAAAATAGACAAGCCCTGAATCATTGCTATACGTTGTTCCTGTAATAAATCTAATTTACGAGTATGTTTTGTTACTCTCATAATTTATTTAGTTAATTGCCAAAAATCATCCTTCCAGTTAGCATTCACCGTTTTCCCTTCCTCAGTCAGTAATTCGGTATCAGGATACAGGTTTGCTTTTGTCTTAGGGTTATGTTTAATAACCTTGTATCTGCAAGGCGAATGGATCGTCTTAACTATTTGGTTAATGTGGAAGGTGTCTATTGTCATAAGGATAGTAATTCGTGAATCTTAATATTAAAATAATCAATGATTTGTTCATATTCGCTAATAGCAGAATCCGTTAAAATACCTTTGTTTTTTAACAATTTAAACGCAATTGCCTGTCGTTGTATAAGCAATGGAGACAAATTACGTAACATCCCATCAAAGTCTTTATTCCAAGCAGTCCCTTCCAATTTCCTAATACGTTCATGATCAATTGCTGATTCAGGAACTATTCTTTGCGATGTTTTAGAATATTGAATTGTCATAAGATT
>JBAZGP010000264.1:989-5269 GCA_041652835.1 Lutibacter sp.
GCCCCGTGAAAGAAATGAAAACAATGTAAGAAACCTAAAAAATGATTTATTAAAGAGGGCAAAGATAAAACAAAGATTTTGGATTTCCAAATTTATTAAAAGATATTTTAACAAAATTTATTATAATAGTGAATCAGTCACTTATACAAATATTCACAATCTCCTTTGCTATGTAAGTATCACATTTTTCAACTGACTTTATCAGTGACACTGCTACCCCGTATCCGTCCCTTTTGCAGACATCCTGGACGGATAAAACGAGGTCTATATCTTCTACTAGGTTTCTCATTTCAGTGTGTTTTTAAATATCTTCTCAAAAGTTTTTCTACAAGCCTGGAAAGGGATTTCTCCCCGTTTGCCTGGACTTTTTCAAGTGCTTTTTCTTTTATTGCACTGTCAATGGTTAGGTTGGTTGTTTCTCTGTTCATTTTCGGTTTGTTGTGGCTTAACAGCCGGTTTATCAAAAAAGTTTAGAATTGCTGTCACTACAAATGCACCTCCTGTTATAAATAGGGCTTTGCTGTAGAACATTGCAGCGATTATACTTATAAATATAATCAGGGATAAGATTGTTTTGGCTTTTGTCATTTCAGTTTTTTTATAAGTTCCTCGAAAGTATTTTTGAATATAATTTTATTGTTGCTTCTAATCCAAATCAATGAATTTTCACGTCTTTGTTTTTGGCATAAATCCTCAAAAGCCTCAATATCAATTTTGTTATCCGGCTTATCAATTATAATTTGAACGATTTCGACCTTTTTAGGCTTTCTAAGCCGGCGTATTGGACTGACGTATAAATCACTGGTTTGAACTATTATGTTTGATTTATTACTCATTGGATTACTTTTTTAGTTTTACCGCAAACAGTACATTCGAATAACTTATCTTTTATGATATAGTTATCACAGATGTGTTCCGGCAAGTTGTTAAAGAAAAGGTGAAAATCATTTGCCACCATCTGAACCTTTTTAAGTTCGTGTGGATAGATGACCTGCTTAAAGTCCACCACACTGTCAGGAAAGACTGTAGCTAAATGCTTTTCTTTTTTGTGATCATAGATAAGAATTCTGTCCATGTCATTGGACTTTGAATCTTCACTGATTTTTACGAGTTTAAGTGTTTGTGTTTCCATTAGTTATTTTTTTTGTGATTCATAAATAAGTTTCTGATTCCTGATTCGCTGTACAGCAAACAGGTGCTTTTCAAATTCAGCATCGGGGCAAATCATTACTTCTACCCAACACTTGTCAAAAGATTCACCTACGAAAGCATTTTCTCTTTCGTTCCACTCGATACCCAACTCCTTGAGCCGGTCAATTCTTGAATGGATCATTTGTTTACAAGGAATTTCCATAAGATTTTTAATTAGTTAAAAGTTGATAAACATTTTCATATTTAGTAGTATCTATTTCTGCTGTCTGTATGGCTGTAGATGAAATATACTTGAAGTGTTTGTAACTCCTTGATGATAGTATTTCATCAATATAAACCGTTTCTAATGGTACGCCAACTGCTTTAGAATATTGCTTTGCCAATTCATAAGCATCACAAATATTTATTGCGCCTCCGCCGAAATATCCAAGCAGCCAATAATTTCTTTTTTGATTGGTGTCATAAAGTTTTCTAAAGTCACCATGTTTTTTAATATCATAGCTCATAATCAATATTATTTAAAGGTTGTTAAAATTTCAATCAGAAATGGGGCTTAATTAAGACATCTCGCTTTGAGGGTACTTGTACAGGGTTTTCCTTTTGCGTGGCTTAAACGGGCTTATAATGGCTAAAATAATAGTACATCCTATTCCTATTGCAAGGATAGGGCAAAATAAGATTTTTAAGAGTGTTTTCATTTCAGTATTTTTTAAGGTTTATTTAAAAGTTCATACTACCACATTATTTTAATTGTATTATACGTTCCATGTAACATTTTTCTGCCTAAATAATTTAATATTTCTGCCTGTAATTGTTTTCTTTTATCCTTTCCTATATCAGAATCAAGTAAAATTGTGATAGATTCTGATTGATTATTAAAAAAACAACTTGAATAAGAAGGACACATTTTTCGTATTTCAGTATGTATATTAACCGGTTTTATTATCCCTGTATTATTCATATAATTAATTTTTATAGGTTCTATTTCTCGGTTTAAATTTAAAAGGTTTCGATCTAAGAATATCTATTGAAGTAATATTCCCCATTACTCCTAAGATTTTATTCGCTTTCTGTCTTGCTTCTTTTTTGCCTGTAGCCTCAATAATTATTATTTTAGCGGGGCTGTAAGTGATGACAAAATTAGTCTTTTCCATGTAAGATGTAAATTATTCTTTTATGACAAGTTGATTCAAAATAGTTCAGTATTTTCCACTCAAATTCAGGCTGTTGTTTTTTAATTGTGTCTAAGACTTCTTTTTGGGTAGCTTCTTTGAGTACAGAGGCGAAGGTAATTTTACTCATGATAGTTCTTTTATTGCTGTTTCGAGAACTTGAATTCTTATTTTTCTGTCATTAATATCCCACCAGTATATGGTAATATCTTTGTCTGCCGGTTTATGTTTTAAGATTTCGGGCAGTTTTTTTACAAAATCAAGGTTTATTACTGTATAGGGGTAAAAATCAAGTATAGCATATCCAAGCGAATAGCATAAACCTGTATTTTGTTTCCCATTTTTAAAAAACTCAAGTGCCTTCCGGTAGATTGATAACCGGACTTTTTTTGTTAGTTTCATGATTTTTAATTTAGATTTTATAGTAATAGATATTATTTTCATCAAATATGCTTTTAATAATTTCAGCTCCATAGATACACAAGGGAAGTTTAAAAGCATCGAGTATGTTATTAGATATACTTAAGCATTTAGTCTCCTTAGCCTTGTTTAAAACAGCTTGTAATGATTCCTGATTAACCGGATTAGTACAAGTATCTTTTGATAACCAAACGGATATTTTTTTAATTTCTATCGTGTTACCTTGCGTTGTTTGTGCGAATAGTTTCATAAGGTTTTTAATTTAATTCATTTGCTTTATAAAATTCTTTAGGAATAATCCTTGTTATTTTTAAATCTTTAATTGAAACGTCTTGAGGTTTTAATACGGTTTTAACCTTCAAAGATTCACACCAGTAAAAACAATTTTCGATTTTTACAATAGGAATGTATAAATAAAAACCATTTTTAATATTATTTTTACTTATCAAATCTAATTTTACTAACTGCATAATTTTTGTGTTTAAGGTTAATAAAACCCCTTCGCCTGCTTCGGGCATTCCTGCAATGAAACAGGCAAGGGGCAAACCTAATGAAAACCTATATTATTTGTCCGTTTTTAGTGTATTGATAATCGTTGTTTTCTTGCTCTTCCTTAAAACATTCAAAGGAGCTTTGCCATTCATAATCTTTTGAGCAAGCAGATAGCCAGGAATTCAAACAACTTTCCATTAAATCATAAAAATTGTCTGAATCAGGTTTATTCATAAAGTCATAAACGGGCTTTAAAATATCATCATCAATGCAATAACCTGTTAAGATGCAACAATTATCAAGCATGATTTTTGAATGTCTTGTTTTTAATACAGGGTATCCGTTTATATGATGTTTAAATGTCACTTCTTTTTTACTCCACAATGAAAAATATTTACCTTTGTAAATTTGATGCCCGTAATTATTCCAAAGATAGTTAGCAAGTCTTTGACCAGTTAAATTTTCTACATCATCAGTGCCGGTAAATTCAAATTCAATAAAATCATGATAACCGTATTCATATTTTTTCACTTTGATAGGGAAAATGTTTTCAAACTTCTCTAATGTGTTTACATTGTCTGAATGCCCAAAATACTCAAAGGAGTTAATTGAATCTTCATAGATTTTTAATTGTACATCTTCTGAAAGTTCAGAAAATGAAAAGACTTTTAATTTAATTGTTTTCATAGTTTAATTATTTAAGGTTTTGTTTAGGTTTATACCGGCATTTCTGCCTGTCATCCTGATTTTTCCTGACTTTGAACAGGCTAAACTGTTTTAAAAATTTCTGAAATAATAACCTCCATTTTCTGAATAGTCATACATTAATTCCTTTGCTGCTTGTTCCCAATCAATACAGGTATAAGGCCAAGATTTTTTATCATCTAAATAGCCTAATTCATCGGCCATTTGATACGCAAAGTCCTCATCATTACTAAAATGACCGTTGTACGCTTCATCAATGTCGCTAAATTGAACATCAGCCTGAAGACCGTTTTCAAGTACTTCCAATTCATTATAACCAGAATAATCTGCAAGGTTTTC
>JBAZGP010000265.1:0-1410 GCA_041652835.1 Lutibacter sp.
TTTGAATCATTTAACAACGGATGATAAAAATCTTCTGGCAAAAGAACCGCAGCAGCAACTACCGGACCAGCCAAACAACCTCTGCCCGCTTCATCCGTTCCCACTTCAACCTTGTTTTTTAAAACCCATTTTTTAAGTGCCATAAACTATTTCTATGAATATTTGCCTTCCGTTATTGCAAATAATAAGTTAGTCAATCTCTATTACTTTGGTTATAACTCATTAATTTCCTTTTCTATTAAACGAAGTGCAAATATAGCTTCTCTGCCCTTAAAAATAGATTTGAAAATTTGGATTTGATTTGAGAATGTTTCATTCATTGCTTGGTAAAAATATCCGTTAAAATGGTGTTCATATTTTGTTCAATATTTCCATCATTGCTTTTCTATTTTTGTATTGAATTTTATATTGATTGATTATTTTGATTACCACTTCCTTTCCTCCTTTAATTCTGTTCATTTTTTTCATTAAACCAACGATATGTTCGTAGTGGCTCCGTCCGGTATTGTTTTCAGCGTATTGATTAATCGCTTTACTGAATAATGCGAGTGTTTCTTCCGGAAATGTAGATGAGAAATGAGGGTGGTATTTATCTATCTTTTCAACTGAAAGATACTTTTCAATGTATTTCATTAATCTTTCAGCATCTTTTTCCTCTGCTATCACATCTGCTACGGAATCACTGTAATCATGCCTTTTTCCAGAATAATGCTCGATAATTTTTTCCACTTCTTGGAGCCACTCACCGGAACTATAGGTGGACTTATAGATGCGGTAATATTTCGCTTTAAAATAATTTTCTATAAATGCGAAAGTTACTTTTTGGATTGCGGGAATATCGTTTTCCTTTTGAGCGATTTCTAACAGTAACTCGTACCAATCACTGTTGTAATGAGCATTATTATTTTGACGGATGGATATGAAATCATCAATCAACTTTTTAGCTTCTGTATATTTTTTCCCTGCAATTTTTTGCTTTACTACTTCTTTGCGAAAGCGTTCTATCTGTATATTTTCCGAAACAATGTTTTGTGCAAGTTCCTGCTGATTGTTTTTATTATAATAGTCTATTTTGCGCTGGTGTATTTTTTCGGTTTCGTAAGAACTTTTGTCGATAATCTTGTCCAATAAAGCATCTTGCAAATTCAAAAATTCAGCAGCATTATCTGTTCCAGCAACCTCCTTCAAAAGATGGTTGAAATAGTCGCAAAAATCTGTGCCATCATATTTAGGTTTAACCATTTCTGCTTTGCAATATTGAAATAACTCATTTGTGTTTATATCAGCGGCTAATGCGGCTTCGCTTAAAATCTCAAATGGCGTCTCCTGATAACAAGGGTCTATATAATCAGCAATATCGCTGTCCATATTTTTCATCCACTCCGCATATTCTTCAATGCACGCTTTGGC
>JBAZGP010000265.1:1420-5220 GCA_041652835.1 Lutibacter sp.
TTTGGCTATTGCAACAGCTTCTTTATAATCTTTTTGGATAAGGTGTTCTTTTGCCTTTTCGATCCATTCATCTAAAATATCAATCTCTATACTATCTTCGTGATAGTCGTAAAGATCATCATAATCAAATTGAACTTTCTTTAATGCTTTGCGCAAGATTAAACGGTATTTATTTTCACCATCAAGGTTTGACTTGTGTGAAAATTTCAACAAAATTGTATTGGACAATTGCGGATTATATTTAGCCTGCCCTACAATAAAATCAATCAATTCCTGATGCGAGATGTTTTTTACTACTTCCTCTATAGTTACCCCTTCCTCTGTCAAAGATTCCTTATTCTCTTTTATCTGAGAATAAATGGCACTTTCGATTATAGGTATATGCTTGCACGGATAATAATCGCTTGGGCAGGAACAAGAAAACGTAGTTGTTTTTTTATCTGCATTCAATTTTATTTTAATGGTGTATGTTCCATAATTTCCCCTGTATTTTGCCTGCCAATTATTTGCAGAGGTTTCCTGTATGCTAATAATATCACTGTTCATAATTTTAATTTTTTAAATATTCTTGGTTAAATTCCATTAAAAGAATTGATTTTTCAAGTTGTTTTAATTTGCTTTATTGTTGTCAATGTTATTTAAAACCGACGATTTTATTGCTAAGACTTCATTGATATCTTTAATGATGCGATTTACAATCATTTCCAAAGCAGCAGCAACTACCGAACCAGCCAAACAACCTCTGCCCGCTTCATCCGTTCCCACTTCAACCTTATTTTTTAAAACCCATTTTTTAAGTGCCATAAATTTTATTCTATCCACAAAATTAGCATTAATTTACGCAGCCAACTTCTACAAATTGACTTTTATTAATTTCATCCAATAAATTCTACTGGTATTTTGAATAGATAGAACAAACCTTATAAATATTTAGATTAACACCCTTAATTTAGTAAGCTTCATTTCATTCAAATAATTTACCTTTGTTGCTTTATGTGTTTTATGAAAAAATTATTAGCAGTATTGTTTTTTGGATTTTATTTATTGACTGTTGATGCTCAAATTATAAGAGCGCAAGAAGGTGGCGGTGTATTTAAAGCCGACAGTACCACATTTAAAAATGAAGTGCAAATTAAACTGGATGGAGAAACCCATTATACCGATTATAAAATAATTTCCATAAATAACGACACAACCATAGTTGACACGACCTTAACAATAGCAAAAGATTATAAATTCAACTACATCAGAAAAGACAATTTTGAACTGATGCCTTTTGCCAATCAAGGCCAGACCTATAACAAACTGGGATACAATTTTGAAAACAACTCGCTGTTTCCATCTATTGGAGCGAATGCAAAACAGTATAATTATTATAAAGTTGAAGATGTTTATTATTATGATGTTCCTACGCCCACTTCCGAATTAATGTACAGAACCGGAATGGAGCAAGGACAGGTTTTAGAAGGTTTTTTAACGATGAATACTTCCCGGCAATTCAATATTTTTGTTGCCTATAAAGGGTTGAGATCTCTGGGAAAATACAGAAACGCTTTGGCAAGCCACGGAAATTTCAGGGCTTCTTTTAATTATAACTCAAAAAATAATACTTATTACCTCAAAGGTCATTTTATGTCGTTTGATTTATTGAACAATGAAAATGGTGGATTAACAGATACTTCCATTGCCTATTTTGAGGCTGATGATCCCAATTATACGGATAGAAGTAGGTTAGATGTTAATTATACAAATGCTGAAAATATGTTTGAAGGAAAACGCTATTTTTTGGATCAAAACCTAGTTTTATTTTCTAAAAATAATAAACTTGAAGAGCACAATACAACAATAGCTGATAATTTAAAAGCATATAATGCCATCATAAAGGAAATTGAAATTCTAAAAAATGATACCATCTCCAATTTGAATAAACCAAAAATTATCGTCGCTCCAAAAAAAACAAAAGCAACTTTAGAAATACCTCAAAAAGAAAAGGATATCGTTCTTGAAACTAATTTAAATAAAGAAAATCCAATAATAAAAATTGATTCTTTATCCAAAGAAATACCTTTAAAAAATAAAGATACCATCATTAAACTTGATTCAATTAGGGCAATTAAAATAAAAAAAATTGACTCTTTGTCAATTGTGGCTTCCAGACTTAAAGTAGATTCAAGCGACTTTGTTGTTGTGGATAAAAAATCGGAGTACGGCATAAAATTAGGACATACTTTTATGTATGAAACCCAGCATTACCGATTTAAGCAAGCCGCTGTAAATCCGATTTTTGGAGAAGCTTATGATAAAAATATCGTTGACCATACTTCTTATCAAAAAATGAATAACGAAGTATATTTGCAATTTAACGCGCCTCTTGTTGGAAAACTAAGGGCAAAAGCAAACTATTTTAACTATAATTATCACTACAACAGCATTTTGTATTTAGATACACAAACTATTCCAGATAAGTTAAAAGGAGATGCCATTGCAGTTGGCGCAGATTGGAATACTCAATTTAAAAAATTCTATTTTAATGCCGATGCAAGCTCAATAATTTCAGGCGATTTAACCGGAAACTCCATTAAAGCTTCGGCAATGTTTAAAAAGGACAGTGTTTATAATTTTAAAGCATTTGCAGAAATTACTTCAAAAACACCTGATTTTAACAAGCTTTTATTTCAAAGTGATTATAAATTATACAACTGGAAAAATAATTTCAGAAATGAACAAATTAAGAATATTGGCATAGAATTTAGCTTTAAAGAATGGGTAAACATAAACGCCAGTTATAACATTATTGACAATTATACTTATTTTAACGAAAATTCATTACCAGAACAAGCCACAGGAACCTTAAATTATTTAAAAGTAAAATTGAGCAACTCCGTAACTTTTGGAAAATTTACTTTAGACAATACGGTTATGTACCAAGATGTTTCAAATGGGGAATCATTTTTTAAAGTTCCTGAATTTGTAACGAGGAATACTTTATATTATTCAAATCATTTGTTTAAAGGAAAACCGCTGTACTTACAAACCGGAGTAACTTTGAAATATTTTACAACATATAATGCGAATGCTTATAATCCGCTTTTAAGTGAGTTTGTTTTACAAAATACGGTTGAAATCGGAAATTTCCCTATGCTCGATTTCTTTGCCAATGCTCAAATACGCAGAACACATCTTTATTTAAAAGTTGAAAACTTTAGTGCAAGTTTTACAGGTAGAAAATACTATTCGGCACCAACTTATCCATACAGAGATTTAACGATTCGCTTTGGTTTGGTTTGGAATTGGTTTATTTAAGTTCCTGTCCTAAATCCTTTCCTAAGGAAAGGACTTTTTTAGGTATAACTTTAGTAAAGTTAATTCGAGTAATTTTTGCGAAGTGCAACGGTTCTCGATACAATTTTAAAGCAATAGTAATATGTGTTTATAGGTAAATTTAACTGGCTTTAAAATCACTCGAACTGACGAATAGGGGAAAATACGTCACTTCGAGTGTTTTTTGTGAAGTGCAATCCTACACACACGTCACTTCGAGTGTTTTTGGCATAACGGAAGTTGATTATAAGAGATAATTGATAAGCCAAAAATGTATCGAGAAGCTTTATAAGTAACCAAGGTTCTCGATACAATTTTAAAGCAATAGTAATATGCGTTTATAGTTAAATTTAACAAGCTTTAAAATCACTCGAACTGACGAATAGGGGAAAACACGTCACTTCGAGTGTTTTTTGCGAAGTGCAATCCTACACACACGTCACTTCGAGTGTTTTTGGCATAACGGAAGTTGATTATAA
>JBAZGP010000266.1:0-5200 GCA_041652835.1 Lutibacter sp.
AGTTAAAGAGCTAAGAACTAATAACTTAAAATTTAAAATTAAAACCTATTTTTACTCCAAGTGCCGTTGTGCTTTATAGGAAGACCTTACTAAAGCGCCACTTTCAACATATTTAAACCCCATTGTCATTCCAATTTCTTTGTATTTAACAAATTGTTCAGGTCTAATAAATTCAATTACCGGCAAGTGTTTTTTGCTGGGTTGTAAATACTGGCCAATGGTTAAAACATCAACACTGGCATTTGCCAAATCCTGCATTGTTTCAATAACTTCCGCTTCAGTTTCACCTAAACCAAGCATAATACCCGATTTTGTTCTGCGTTGTCTTTGGTCTTTCATATATTTTAAAACTTCCAAGCTGCGATCATATTTTGCCTGAATTCTCACTTCGCGAGTTAAACGCCGAACAGTTTCCAAGTTGTGGGAAATTATTTCAGGAGCAAGCGCTAAAATTCGGTTTATATTGGTTTTATTTCCCTGAAAATCGGGAATTAAGGTTTCAAGCGTGGTTCCAGGATTGGCTCTTCTGATGGCGTTAATGGTTTCGGCCCAAATAATAGAACCGCCATCTTTTAAATCATCTCTGTCAACCGATGTGATTACTGCATGTTTAATTTTCATCAACTTAATAGAGCGTGCCACTTTTTCAGGTTCTTCCCAGTCAACAGTTTCGGGTCTGCCGGTTTTTACACCACAAAATCCACATGAGCGGGTGCAGATATTTCCTAAAATCATAAATGTAGCCGTTCCTTCTGTCCAACATTCACCCATATTTGGGCAGCTTCCGCTGGTGCAGATGGTATTTAATTTATATTTATCGACTAAGTTTCGTAATTCGGTATATTTTTTTCCAACAGGAAGTTTAACGCGCAGCCAATCCGGTTTTTGTATTTTATTTGGCAGTGAAGTTGTTTCTTGTGTCATCTTTTTTAATAAAAATAGATTGCTAAAGTACAAAGAATTTACAAACTATAAAGATACCAACAACTAAAACCAATTAAAAAAAAGATGCCGAACCAACTCAGCATTTTAAGTTGAAATGAAGGCCTCCAAGCTTCTGGTGTATGTTTTCCGGAGATTAACATATAATTTATAATGGCAAAAAAAGGTGCTGTTAAAAAGGATAAAATTGTTGCTATTTTTATTAGAAAACCCATTTCTAAACTAAAGAATACCAGTGTAGAAATAGTGCCAATTGGCCTTTTTTGAAATCAACTTTGAGCGGATTTTTTAATAATTTCGGCCAATAATTTTTTAGCCCTTGATAATTTAATTTTTATATTACCAATTGGTTCATTTAGTGCTTCGGCCATTTCTTTATAACTCATTTCCCTAAAATAGCGAAGATTTATAATTTCCTGATAATGAGGTTTTAACTGCTTTAGGTAGTTTAACAATTGCGCTAAATTTTGATCTATAATTAACTGATCTTCTGCTGAAGGTGTTTCGTCAAAAATTTTGTAGGCCTCAGATTCCTTTTCGTTGAGAGAAATAGTATCTGTACGTTGTTTTCGCAAATGGTCTAAAAAAATATTTTTTGAAATTGAAATGAGCCAGGTTTTAAAATTATAACTTTCATTATATAAGTCAATTTTATCAAATGCTCTTGAAAAAGTTTTTATGGTGATATCCTCGGCGTCGTCCTCATTTTCAGTTTTCGACAATTGAAAACGATAAATATCACTCCAATAAGTGTTTAGCAATGCATTAAAAGCCTTTTGGTCTTTTTTTCTTGCTTTTTCTATTAAATCAGCGATATCAACATTTTTTTTCACCAATGGATGGGTTTTGAAATCATATTTTTGATAAAGATAAACATTTGGATGAATATCAAATATATTTCAAAAAAAGGAATAAACAGTATTAAATCTCTTTCATTTAATTTTTTCGCTGAATAGCCTATCACTAAATACTGAATAATGATTCTTGCAAAAACCAATCCGGTAACAATTTGCCAATTAAATAGAAAACTTAGTAGCGCGACACTTAAAATCCAAAATAACAATTGAGTACTGAAAAACAATCCCAATAAAAATTTATGCAAAGGTTTATAAAAAGATGCCGTTGAAATGTGCCTTCTTTTTTGAAGAATCCAATCTTTAAAGTTTATTTTTGGAATGGATTCTGTAGAACTGTCTTTTGAAAAGGAAATGACAGTATTTTGTTTTGTTGCCACTTGATTAATAAATAAATCGTCATCACCCGATTTAATGTGCATATGATTTGCGAAACCGTTTACATTAAAAAAAACGGATTTTGTGTAGGCTAAATTTCGACCAACACCCATATAAGGTATTCCAATTTTTGCATACCCAAAATATTGAATTGCGGTTAAAAGTGTCTCAAACCGAATAAGTTTATTAAGCCATGATTTCTTTATTTTTTCATAAGCGCCATAGCCCAAAACAATTTGATGCTCATCACTAAATTTGCTTGCCATTTCGGTTATCCAGTTTTCGGAAACAGGAATACAGTCAGCATCCGTAAACAATAAATGTTCATTGGAAGCAGCTTTAATTCCTAAGGTAAGTGCATATTTTTTACTCCCCCAAAATTGTTCATTTGCTAAAATATTTACAATTTTAATATTTAGCGTTGTTTCGTTTTTAAACTGCTCCATTACTTTTAAGGTTTTGTCATTGGAGCGGTCATTTATTAAGACCAATTCAAAGTTTTTGTAGCTTTGTTTGAGGAAAATAGGAAGATTTTCAGTTAAGTTTTTCGCTTCATTTTTAGCACAAATAATAACTGAAACAGGTTGGTTGAAGTTGTTTTCGGAAGGTCTTATTTTAGAAAAAGAAAAAGATCCAAAAATAAAAATGTAATAGATAAACTGAATACAAAAAATTACTATAAAAGCAATAAGTAGATATTCAAGCATATCTTATTTATTTTCACATTGATCAGGTAATCTTCCGCAGTATCCGCAGGCTACTCCTTCTTTATTTAAATGTGGATTTTGACTTGAGCAGGTTCCTGCAAATTTGCCGTCCTTTTTTGCCCAAAGTTTAATAGCTAAACCGGCAATACCAATAGCTAAAAGAGCAATTGTAATTAAAATTAGTTTCATAAAGCATATATTATTATGCAAAGATACAGATTTATCATCGATGAATAAACAATGAATTACATAATTTTTTTCATTCAATTATACACAAAGAAACATACTAATGTTTGCATTTATTATGATTAATTTACTAAATTTTAGTAACTTAAGTTTGTTTTGTTGAAAAAAAATATTATATTGGCAATCAATTAATATTTAATTTTTTTTAAGATTTATTGTTTAACAACCATCTAAAACTTTAAGAATTATAAAAATTATTGAATTAATAAATATTAATTGGAATAATTCTAAATAAGAGACTCGTCTATTTATATTAAAAAGACGAGTCTTTGCTTTTATAAAACAGCTGTTATTTTTTAATCAATTCTTCTTGGATGTTAGTTGGTACCAATTCAAAATTTGAAAATTTAGTGCTAAAACTTCCTCGACCTTGCGTAATGGAACGCAACGTTGTTGAATATTTATACATCTCCGCTAAAGGTGTTTTGGCTCTAATGGTTTGATATTTACCCTCACTGTCCATTCCTAAAATTAAAGATCTTCGCGATTGTAAATCGGTCATTACATTACCCATCAATTCTTCTGGAACTTTTACTGAAATTTCATAAATTGGTTCCAATAATTTAGGTTTGGCATTTAAAAAGGCTTCTTTAAAAGCATGTGCTCCGGCAATTTTAAAAGAAATATCATTAGAATCTACTGCGTGCATTCTACCGTCAAAAAGCATAACCCTAACATCTCTGGCATAAGAACCAGTTAAAGGACCTTCTTCCATAACTTCTAAAATTCCTTTTAAAACTGATGGTAAATAACGAGCATCAATTACACCGCCTACAATACAATTGTAGAAAATTAATTTTCCACCCCAATCCAAGTTAATTTCTTCTTTTCCTCTTACATTAAACCCTTCAGGTTCTGGCATTCCTTCATACCAAGGCTCAATTTTAATGTGAACTTCTCCAAACTGACCTGAACCTCCCGATTGTTTTTTGTGTTTATAACTTGTTGTTGCCGAACGCTGTATTGTTTCCCGATAAGCGATTTTAGGTTGTTCAAAAGCTACTTTTAAACCGTAGGTATTTTGTAAAATCCAATCAATGGTTGCCAAATGCAATTCTCCTTGACAAGATAAAATAAGTTGTTTTAACTCCGGT
Source organism: Lutibacter sp. (assembly GCA_041652835.1). Lineage (GTDB taxonomy): Bacteria > Bacteroidota > Bacteroidia > Flavobacteriales > Flavobacteriaceae > Lutibacter. The sequence continues at coordinate 4,222 of JBAZGP010000266.1, forward strand.
GAATATTTAACGGTTACTGTTGGATCCTGACTATGAATCTTTTTTAGTGCTTCGTTTAGTTTTTCGTCATCATTTTTATCTAATGCTCTTACAGCTTTAGTTATTCTTGCTTCAGGATAATCAATGGGTTTTATGGTGATATTTGAACCTTTTATTCTCAGCGTGTCGTTTGTTTCAGTAAATTTTAATTTTAAGGTGGCTCCAATATCGCCGGCGCTTAATTTTTCAACCATTTCTCTGTTTTTTCCCGCCATAATATACAGCTGGTTTACGATTTCAATTTCGCCATTTCTGGAATTTTCCAACTTGTCATTAAGTTTGATTTCTCCCGATTTTACCTTAAAGAAACTAACTTGTCCTAAATTAGGTTCATATACAGTTTTAAAGATAAAAAGTGCAGTTGGTGCGTCATTTTTGCATTCAACTGTAACGCCTTCAACACTTTGTTCGGTTTTTAGATCGGCTGCAGATGGTGCAACATTATCAATAAATCCCATTAAACGGCCTGTTCCCATATCGTTTAAAGCCGAAATACAAAATACTGGATATAATTCATGGTTCAACATCCCTTTTTTAATTCCTTCGCGCATTTCATCTTCATTAAGGGTGCCCTTATCAAAATACAGTTCCATTAGGCTTTCATCATTTTCAGCAGCTTTTTCAACCAGTTCATTTTGAAGTTCAGTTGCAAGCTCAATTTGATCGGCAGGAATTTCTAATTTTTCGGGTTTTCCTCCTTGTGGTCCAAATTTGTACATTTTCATTTTAAGCACGTCAATAATACATTGTGCACCGTCAACAACAAGTGGATATTGAATTTTAACTACATTTTTACCCACCAATTCAACAATGCTTTTATAGCTTTCGTCAAAATCGGCACTTGGATGGTCTATTTGATTAATTACAAATAAGGTTGGACGTGAAAATCGATCTATATAATCCCAGATTATTTCTGTACCTACTTCAACGCCATACTGGG
>JBAZGP010000267.1:0-1974 GCA_041652835.1 Lutibacter sp.
GTTGGGGTAAAAACTATTTTTGGATGGTTTTCGATTTTTTTCTTTTCCTCTACGTAAAGGTTTAAAATAATTTCTTTCAAGTTTCTTCAGCTTTAAACTTTAAACTTTGAGCTTTCAGCTTTTAACTTTTAATATTTAATATTTAACTTTTAACTTTTAACTTCTAACTTATTTTATCCTCCTAATCCAATAATTTCCTTATCTCTTCTTCAAACTTCTCCATAGTAAACTGTCGAGACCATTCCATTGCCTTTTTATTATACATTATTCCAACCTTACATCAAAATTGATAAAGGGCTTTTAAACAACCTAAGAAACCTTTTTTAATGCAGGTTGAGATAAGGCACTTAAAACATCTTCGAAGTTAAAACCGTAATACACACAGTATTCTTTAATGGTCAATTTTTGATGCTTTTCTCTTTTTAGCGACTTTTTCACATCCTTAATTTGCTTACGCGCAGTACTTGCACTTTTACCATTAAGCTTCATGATGTCACTGGTATCAATTTCAATCTTTTTCATATTTTTAAATAGGTTTGTTTATATAGGTTTGTTTATATCTGTTGAAAATCCAATACCAAATTTAATAAACCTTTGAGTAAATAAAAAATTAAGTCCCTTTCATCTATTGAAAACTTACCAACATATAATTTGTACTTATTTGGTAAAAACAAAGATTTCATTAAAATTATGTGAAATTTGATGTCATTTGTTTTTGTTTGGTTGTGTATAATTTATCAACAATATTATTTAGTGCAATTTGGGTATTCCATTGAAATCCTGATTGTTAATAAGTTTATTATTTTTTACATTCCTGAAGCCATTTTGACCAAGCTTTTTGAATTCATGTTATAGTCACTATAACACTATATATGGAGTAAGTATGGAGTATCCTCCCTTTATCTCTCCTTTTGCCTATCTATAGCCCCCTATTTTATTGGACTTCTGCGATATCCTAAAATTTGTTTTTTGACTATTTGGCTCATTTTGTCTTAGTTGCACAAGAGGTCTAATTTAACCAAATTTACTTCTCGCATAAAATCGCTATTTCAGTAAAAAGCGACAAAACGATATTTTTAGGTCAATTTGGCATAAAGTGTTCATTTCAGTTAAAATAGCTATTTATATTAATAACAGTATTTTATGCTTAAAATAACTATTTGTTTCCATAACAGTCATAACAGTACCTAATCCTTGTAACACCTACATCATGCTTATACATTTGTTTCATATTAACATTAAATTCATAAAAAATGGGAAAATTAAAAAGCTTTATTAAGCTAGAAGGAACGTTAGACGGTTTAACGTTTTACAAGAGTCAGGATGGTTATTTGGTGCGGACCAAAGGAGGCATCAGCAAAAGTAGAATGCTGAAAGATCCTGCCTTTAAAAGAACCCGAGAGAACTTTAAGCAGTTTGGGTTAAACGCGAAAGCAGGCGCAATGCTTCGGGATTCGGTGGGTCCGATGCTTGCCAAAGCAAAAGACCCTAAATTATCGAGCAGAATGTTGAAACTGATGAATGAGATCAAAAATTTCGACAATACCTCGGTGAGGGGACAACGGTCGGTTCATTTAGGACTGGCAACTGCAGAAGGCAAACAATTGTTAAAAGGTCTCGACTTTAATGGCAGGGCACATTTGCAATCGGTTTTAAATGCCAATTTCAGTGTGAATACGGATACTGGGATTATTGAAATTCTTAATTTTACCACACAGGGACAACTATCGGCCACAGACAGTGCTACGCATGTCAGTTTCAGAACTGCATTTGTTAATTTGAATTTTGATACTGGCTTGTTCAACACCAGTTACAGTCCTGTTGTTATGTTGCCCATTGATTTAAGTACAGCTACGGTCACACTGACTCCAGAAGCAGTTCCAACAGGAGACGGGATTCAAATACATTTGCTGTTGATTGAGTTTTATCAGGAAATGAACGGGGTGCAATATCCATTGCTTAACGGGGCTCATA
>JBAZGP010000267.1:1993-5181 GCA_041652835.1 Lutibacter sp.
TGATTTAGCGTGTTTGTTGTTGAAAACCTCGTCGTTATGATGGGGTTTTTTTTTGGAGATGATTTTGTTTTTCTTTTTCAACCCCAAATCTTTTTTTCTTTTCCCCGCCCTAAAGGGTGGAAAAAAAGCCATTCAAGTTTTTTAGCTTTAAACTTTTATCTTTTATCTTTCGACTTTTGGTTTATTAAAAAACAAACTCCACCATCCTATTTTTCTTCCCAAGGCTTCGGTAAAAGCTTCTTTTGGTTTATTGGTGGTGAAGGTATTGGTAAACCGAATTGTCATTAACAATAAAGTAATCGCATGCCATTTTAATTTGGCGTTGAATGTTGGGTTTGGATTTTTAATCCGCCACACATACCAGCCATTTCGCACCACCATTTTACCATATTGGTATTGGTTTGGCCTGCCGGAAGAATTGTGGTAATGGCTCAATTTTGCGGCGGTATTTAAATATAATTTTCCTGTTTTAGCCAAACGCAACGAAAAATCGGCATCTTCATATAAACCATAACCTTCAAAATAGGTTGAGAATTGGAAAGTATCAAAAACAGACTTTTTAAAAGAAGATACCCCACCCATTACCTGTTCTACTTCATATATTTTATTGGAAGGTGGCAAAAAACCAACGCTTCTTCCGTGGGAGAATAAAGGTGAAAAACCAGGCGGACAATCGCTGTCGAGTCCTAATTTTTTACGTAGAATAAACCGACTTCCATCTTTGCGCTTCCAGCCGTCAAAGCTGAATTCATTAATTTTTGGAATCTCATTTTCTTTAACTTTTTGCCAAGGCGTTTCATTATTGATATAACCTCCAACACCCAAAGCTTCGGGATGTATTTGATACGTTTTTAACAATTCCTCAAAATAAGAAGGTTCTAAAATAATATCATCATCCAAAAAACAAACATACTCCATGTCAGTCGCAACCTTTGAAATGCCCACATTGCGTTGTTTGGTTAAACCACGTTGTTCGGGCAGCACCACAAAATAGGTCAAATTTCGGAAAGTATTATTTGCTAAAATTTCTTTTGTTTCGGTATCGGTTGAACCGTCTATAATCAAAATTTCATTGGGATAAAACGTCTGCTTTTGCACCGATTGCAATAATTTCAGCAAAGGTTGCGGACGCATATAGGTACATATAATGAGGCTGAAATTCATATCGGTTTTGGTTACAAACAACTTAAAATGTTTGTTTAATTAAAAATACAATTGATCTAAGACGGAATCATTAAATATTACAGGATCAATACCCGATTGTTTGAGTATCGCTAAAAAAGTTCCCTTTTTAATATCTTTTTCACCATGAATAGGAACTATGACGGTCTTGTTTGTTATGGAATTGTGATAAAGTTGGTGTGATCCTTTTGCCCGTTTAAATAAAAACCCATTTTGTTCTAAAATTTTTATGAGGTGCTTTGGTGACAAGTTCATTATTAAACAATTAATGAATATTCTAAAACATTGTTGTCATCTGGAATAACTTCACCTCTTTCTTTTAATTCCTCTAAATAGAGCTCAATGGCTTCTTTCGCCATAGAAATTGCTTCATCTACATTTTCGCCATAAGTAATACAACCTGGTAATGATGGCACAGAAACCGTGAATCCTCCTTGCGCTTCTTTGTGTAAATGTAATTTATAGGTGTGCATAATGATCTGTTTTTAAAACCTTCGACTATTTATTAATGCTATAAGACTCGATGCTAATGTACAAAATAATACACAATTTAAATTTTTAACTTTATTTTTTAGTTTGCCTCACCAGGAGCTGCGAAAATGCAGTTCCGACCTCTCCGAAGGAGAGGCAAATCAGAAACCTCGAGGCAAAGCCGGCGGGAATTATTTAGATGGAACGCCTTTGTCCCGATGGATATGGGGAGGAACCCAGTGATATGCGGCAATCTGTTGCTTATTATTGTTACAGAGCAAGTGCGTAATTTATTTATGGACATTGCGGCAGTTCTTGACAGATTGCAATTATTTCAGCAAAGGTTGCGGACGCATATAGGTACATATAATGAGGCTGAATTTCATTTTATTTTGTTCTTTTGCCTAAAACCATTAATTTTTTGGCATAAAATACCGATTTGTTAAACTGAATTAATTTAAAGGGCAATTTAAATAACTTCAATGGTAAAGCCCACTTATTTCCTTTAAACAAATGTAAAAAGAAGTGTTTGTATCGATATTCAACCAATTGCTTTTCAGTAAAATGTTTAACAATCCCATACATTATCGTTGGACTTGGTACCGGTTTTATAAACTTTACCGGCACATCCAATTCCCAAGGTTGCGATTTTCTTTTTTTACCGATAATACTTGCCTGATTGCCCCAAAACCGATAGCCGCCCATTGGTGGTTTTAAATGCAAATTGGGAGAAAAAGGATTAAATAAAACAGTAACCCCAATTTTAGACAAGGACATCCCGAAATCGCTATCTTCTCCATAACCGCCATCGAAATTAATGTCATTTCCAACCAATTGATTCACATATTCGCGTTTTACGCATGAATTGGCATTGCTAAATGCTTGTGTAGCACCTACTTTCCAACGGCTACTTCCTAAAGTTTCTAATTTTTGATTTAAGTCCTCCAAATTTTGCTTTTGATGATCGGCACGAATATCCAATCCGTTGCATGCACCAACATTATAAGTTTGCAATAAACGAATATGATTTTCTATAAAATCTGGTGGAAACCGGATATCATCATCGCCAAAAACAATATAATCTCCTGTACATAAATCTATAGCTTCATTGCGCGCACGGCAGCTTCCTTTAGTGGTTTGCCACTTAAATATAACTTCAAACGGATAATTTTCTGGAAGATATAAAGATTCGTCACGCTTTTCTATAGGCGTAGCATCAACCACAACTACCTGACTTACCTGATAGGTTTGATTTTTTAAATCGGCCAACAAATTAAGCGTAAAATCTTGTCGCAACATGGTAGGAATAATATAACTTACCGTTGGTTTTCCTTGAATTTCCTGCAATTTTCTTGGAGGAATAACAGCTAATTTTATTCTTTGCTTGAAATTGTTTTTGGCATATAAAAAAGCTTTCCACTCACTAACTTTCCAAAATCCTTTGCGATAAAGCATAAATAAAGAATGGTCTATTTTAAAGTTTTTCCTAAAAAAAATATAACGGTCTTTAGCAGTAATGTTGATTTTCTCTTTTT
>JBAZGP010000268.1:0-5159 GCA_041652835.1 Lutibacter sp.
AAAGCCAGTTGCCAACACCTCATAAAATTTATGCTTAAATTTGAACTAAAACAAATGCACAAACAGTCAATAAAAATTTATTACGGCGGAAAAATCTCTGGTTCTTATGTCGCACAAATCTTATAAAAACACGTTGTGCGCAAGCTGAAAAAACCAGTTCTAAAATTATTTGAACATTTACGGAAATCCTCACTGAAAATTAAATTGAATTTAAGAATTTTAAACCAAAAAAAACAAACATTATGAAAAAACTTTTACTATTACTTCTAACCTTGACAATCCTAACTTCTTGTGGAGAAAAAGAAAAAACAAAAGAAGAAAAAATGCGTGAAAACATTGAGGCCAAACTAAAGCCATCAATGAAAAATCCAGCAAGTTATGAATTTGTAAGTATGAATATCAAAAAGACCTTTTCCGTAGCGGAACGAAGTAAAACCGTGAATGAAGAACAACTAAATAAAGTCCGTGAACTGAATAAAGAATTACCTTCTCCAGATTTATTAAACCAAATTGAAACAGAATATGCATACCTACAAAAACAAACTGACGAAAATAAAGACGCAGTATATTATGTAGATTTTGTAGCTAAAGGAACAAATAGCTATGGAGGTATCATACAGAGCAATTACTCTGCAACAGTTATTAATGACGACGATTTTACTGTTGTAGGACTAAAATCTATGGATTAAATAATAGATTAAAGCACGACAAAGCCAGCGCACAACACCTCATAAAATTTATGCTTAAATTTGAACTAAAACAAATGTACAAACAATCAATAAAAATTTATTACGTACGAAAAACCTCAGGTTCTTATGTCGCACAAATCTTATAAAAACTCGTTGCCCACAATTAAAAAAAACTCGAACTAAATGTCAAAAGAGATAAAACAAGTTTGGTATGCAAGTTATGGTTCTAACATTTTAGAAAGTCGATTCCATTATTACATTCTCGGAGGACAACCAAAAGGCTCAAAGAGAACTTATCTTGGTTGTACTGATAAAACTTTACCAAAAGATAAAAAAGAAATTTATATCAATAGTGAACTTTACTTTGCTAAAAAATCTAAAACATGGGATTTCGGTGGCGTCGGATTTATTAAAACTGAATTTAACGACAAAACTCAAACTTTTGGCAGAATGTATTTAATTACACAAGAACAATACGTTGAAATTGTAAAACAAGAAATTAATCACGAAGGAGAATTACTTATTGATTTTAAAAAAGCGAAAGAAAAAGGTTCTCTAATCTTTAAAGAAAAATCTTATTATGGAAATTTAATCTATTTAGGAGAGCAAAATAGCAATCCGATTTTTACTTTTACAAATGAAAAAAATCTAACTAAAGAGATAAATCCACCAAGCGAACAATACCTATTAAATATTATTAATGGATTAAAGGAAACATATAATTTGAATGAAATTGAAATAAAGGAATATTTTGAAAATCTATCTGGAATTAAAAATTATGAAATTGAAAAAAGACTAACTGAACTAATAAATCGGAATAAATAACTGTGGGCAACACCTCATAAAATTTATGCTTAAATTTGAACTAAAACAAATGCACAAACAGTCAATAAAAATTTGTTACGTACGAAAAACCTCAGGTTCTTAGGTCGCACAAATCTTATATAAACACGTTGTGTAATATGGCAGACAAAAAATTTGATTTTCAACAAAAAAGTTCTTTAAAATAACAGTTTACAAAACCGACAAATCCCAGATTTAAAATCAATCAAACTGAGAAAAATTGAATCGGTCAGATTTAAAAAAAATGGCGGAATTGAAAATTGAAACGGAAATCTAAAAAAGAAAAATTACAACAAATTGAAAAAAATTTATGATTTTGAGCAAAATGACAGAATTGAGCAACGAATCGTAAAAACCTAAAAAGACAAATTACGACAAACTGAGAAAGATTTATGATTTAGAGCAAAATGACAGAATTGAGCAACGAAACGAAAAACCAAAACAGAAAAATTAGAACAAACTGAGAAAGATTTCTGACTTTGAGCAAAATGGCGGAATTGACCAACAAAGCGAAAATACTAAAAAAGAAAATTAAAGCTAAAAAGACAAATTTCAAATTTTGACAAATAAAACGGATTTTTAAAATTATAACAGATTAGTTTTTAACAAAATATAATAATTCTTACTCAAAACCACATTACACAACACCTCATAAAATTTATGCTTAAATTTGAACTAAAACAAATGCACAAACAATCAATAAAAATTTGTTACGGCGGAAAAATCTCTGATTCTTATGTCGCACAAATCTTATAAAAACTCGTTGTGCGTCATACCCAAAAAACTGATAGTAAATGTTTGAAGAATTAGAAAAATACAAAACGAAAGGACATTTCTTTTTTTCAGAAAAGGAAGAATTGAAGTCTGTTTGTAACGCACGAATAAACGGAATTGGTGTTTATTTGGTTTATGCACTAAAAGGCGGAAAAATAGAGCTTATTTATATTGGTTCATCAGGGAAAATATTGCAGAATGGACAAAAGAAAATAAGAATTGGCGGAATTGCGGACAGAATAATAAATGGAAAACAATTTGGAGAACCACGAAAAAAAAGCTGGAAAGCTAAAATCATAGCTGAAAACATTGAGGTTTTGGATATTTATTGGTACGAGACTTTTGACAAAAAAAGTAATGACATTCCAAGCACAATCGAAGGAATTTTAATTCAGCGATTTTATGACATTTATGGCGTTTTGCCTAAATGGAACAAAGAATTTTAACCAATGAAAACAATTTTAGAAACCACTCAACTTGAATTCGACAAAAGTGATTTTCTAATCGATTTGGTGGAACACGATAATGGTCAATTATATGTGGAAATTGTACAAATAATTTTAAATACAAACAAAAAAACAGAGACAATAAAAATAAATCCTTCAGTTTTATCGGACATCATAAAAGTTTTACAAAATTATCAAGCAAAACTCCCGAAAGAATCAAAACTGGAAATAAAGCATATAACAGAAATTGACCAAGGAAAAATTCAAAAGAATTATTTAAAAGGAGTTTCTATTAAAGATTTAGCAATGCAGTTTGACCAAAAACCTGAACTGATTGAAATGATTTTGAGAAATAAAGGTATAGAAATTGTCGAAAACACATTGCCTAAACCAAAGTTTTGGCAGAATAATAAAAATTGGAAAAGAAAGCGGAAATAAAGTACGAACGCACAACACCTCATAAAATTTATGCTTAAATTTGAACTAAAACAAAAGTACAAACAGTCAATAAAAATTTGTTACGTACGAAAAACCTCTGGTTCTTATGTCGCACAAATCTTATAAAAACACGTTGCAAGCAATTTAAGACATCACCTAACCAAAATAAATTAAATGAAAAACAAAAACTATCCTAAAATAATTTGTGAAATAATAAATTCTGACTCATTTAAAACAAAGTTATCCACTATTAGCTATAACTACACTAACCTAAAACAAGAAAATAATATTAGAAATGTTATCCTTGAGGAACTAAACCAAATTTTAAATAATACAACGACAAGAGCTTTTGCAGAACATCCAAGAATAGAAGGGTCAAGAGTTGATTTATCAATAATTGACCAAAACGATATTAAAAATCCATATAAAATCGAGTTTAAATATCAATTTACAAAAGATGATAACGAAATGGAAAATTATCATCGGATTATAAATAAAGATTTTGAATTTAGAAAAAGTGATTTATTTATATTAACGATTTCAAACTGGAATATAGAAGATAAAAAAGCGTTCGATCAAAAATGGAATATATCTTCTAATTTGTCGAGATATATTTCAAAAACAGACAATTGGAAAAAAAACATTATCGAATCCTTTAAAAAATTCAAAACAACTGAACTAATCGAATTCGAAAAAATAAAAACCGAATCTCCATACGGAATGGAATATTATTTTTTTATATTAAAACGGATATAAAAACTGCTTGCAACACCTCATAAAATTTATGCTTAAATTTGAACTAAAACAAATGTACAAACAGTCAATAAAAATTTGTTACGGCGGAAAAATCTCAGGTTCTTATGTCGCACAAATCTTATAAAAACTCGTTGTGCGTCAGCTAAAAAAACGAACCAGAAAAACATCTTATGAATAAATACTTTTTACAAACTTTATTTGCGCCATACGTTAAGAAAAGTCTATTTGGAAAACAATATATACATTTCAATGACTTTCATAATCAATCGTATATCTTATCTCAAAATTGTTTAATGTTAGGATTTATGTACAAAGACCAATTAGAAGATTTTATGAAATTAATTACTGATTCCGACGCAGATATTAATCAAGCTATCCAAGGTTTAGGAAAAATGGGAACTTCAGTAAAAGATGAAATAAACTCTGAAACAGAAAGTCCATATGACTTATTCATAAATTCTCAACAAAAAAAATATATTGGATTATTAAACATCAAAAAAAAGGTAAAGAATGAAAACAATCCTTTATTATTTCTTGAACGAAAAGATAAGTTACCCATTTCAGTAATAATACCACTTACTGATATGTTAAGCTACTCTTTTATAGGTTTTGGCTATAAATATCCTGAATTAACTAAAAATTTTTTAAATCAAAAAACTGATAATAACATTATTGATTCAGCAATTGAAGCCGGTTTAAATATTTCAAAAGAAAATTTAAATGTGAGTATAAATGAGAAAATATATTTAGCGAAAGAATTAATTAAACCATATGTTTCGAAAAATAATCCCGAATTATTAAAAAAATTAGAATTAGAATAAAGCCGAACGCACAACACCGTATAAAATTAATTGCTGGTTATAGCCTACTTACGAAAGTCCTCGCGGACTTTCTATCTGTGATTTATTTGCTAACTTTAGTGCTTAAAACAAGCAACTAATCTTATACAAACACGTTGGCAAACATTTAATCAAAATCACGTATTGAAAGACAAATCTTAAATGAATAATACACATAAATTAGAATAACCTAAAATAAAAAACACAAAATGAATATACATCCTATTTTTTCTAAAAAATATATACTATGGTGGTTCATACTGGCTGCTATTATTTCCTTAAAAATTATGTTATTAGGATTTAAACCAAATGGTATTTCTTCAATGGAGGCATATGAAAATAGTGGCATGCTAACTTGGATTTTTGGAACCTTA
>JBAZGP010000269.1:0-5147 GCA_041652835.1 Lutibacter sp.
AACTAAAAAGGAATGGTATTTATTAAAAGACAAATATCCTCTCAATTATCTCAATGAAGATGAAATAATTGAAATTAACGAGTACTTTTCAAAGAACGATTAGTATGCGCCATTAACGGATAAGTTACACGCAGTAAGGGATTAACAACAACTAAAATTCAAATTTATATGAACCAATTAAGTATAAATACAGATCGAGAACCAACGCTACCCTTATTGCCGGGTAACGAAAGTTATTTGCCGCTTGTCCTCGATGCTTGCTGCGGTAGTCGAATGTTTTGGTTCGACAAACAAAATCCTAATGTCCTATTTATCGACAAAAGAAGCGAAACTGTAGAAGCAAAGGATTGTAGTTGTAAAAGCGGAATAAGAACTATTGAGGTAAAACCTGATTTAGTGGCCGACTTTACTGAGATGCCATTTGAAAGCGAAAGTTTTAGCATGGTAGTATTTGACCCACCACATTTAAAAACGCTTAGTGAAAATAGCTGGATGGCTAAAAAGTATGGAAGATTGCCGAATGACTGGCAATTTATGCTACAAAAAGGGTTTAGAGAATGTATGCGAGTGCTAAAGCCAAATGGAACGCTAATTTTCAAATGGAATGAAAGCGAAATAATGTCGAACCAAGTTTTAGAACTTATCCCATTCAAACCGCTTTTCGGTCATACGACAGGGCGACAATCTAAAACTATATGGATGGCATTTATGAAAGGCGTGTCCTGATTAAGTGGCAATATAACGCTGATGTATAAACGTCAGGTTGGGATTCGGAGCTACCATCTGTCAGACCTATACCAGCTACCTGCGAGAAATAAACTACGAAAAACACCGCCGCCCAACTTGCGGTTATACAAAGTTGGCAGTCAGGTTTTTATTAAGTCAAAACACTAAAAACTAATAAAATGCAAGAAGGATTTTTTAAAGGAGATGTCTGCAATCGGAATGATTGTAAAGGAATCTTAGACGAACATGAAAAAGAAGGTGGCTGTTCTTGTCACTTAAATCCACCGTGTGGTTATTGCACTTTTGATGCAACATTTTGCCCTGAATGTGGGTGGAATGCAGAAGAAGAACGTATTGAAATTGAAAGCAAACAGCCAAAATATGAATACGTTCCGATTAAGTATAAAACACTTGCTGATTTAGACAGAACTAAAATTGATTGGATAAATCAAACCCATACACATTTTTCGATGATAAAACAGGGCGTGTTCCCGATTGGAACTCCTGTCAAAGATTTGATTCATGCAATTCGAGGAACTTTCGGCGGTCGATTTGAATATCTCAACGAGAAAACAGGTGATTTTAAATATGTCGCCTATACCGATTAGCAGCGCAATAAACTTGCTGCCAACGGTCGAGTGTAGCACAAGTAAGGGATTGCGGAGTGCAAACCTATCAAACTACACCAGCCAACAAGCGGGCTACAACGCTTCAAATTTGCAGTAAACCCCTTATTGGTGCTACACTTTGTTAGGCACAGTACTTTATTTAAAAATTAATTGATTATGAGAATATTATTAGCATGTGAAGAAAGCCAAACAGTAACAATTGAAATGCGAAAACTCGGACATGAAGCATTTAGTTGTGATTTATTGCCTTGTAGCGGTGGACACCCTGAATGGCACTTACAACAAGATGTTACCGAACTATTAAAACAAAAGTGGGATTTAATTATTGCCTTTCCACCTTGCACTTATTTAACCGTAACCGGGAATAGATGGTTTAATATTGAAAGGTATGGAGAACAAGCAATACAAAGACATAAAGACCGTGAATTTGCGATAAAGTTTTTTAAAATGTTTGCTGAGTGCGATTGTGAAAAAGTGGCAATAGAAAACCCAGTAGGAATAATGAGTAGTGAGTGGCGAAAACCTGACCAAATTATAAACCCTTATGAGTTTGGCGATGCGTTTGAAAAAAAGACTTGCATTTGGTTAAAAGGATTGCCAAAACTACAACCTACAAACATAGTTGAACCGCCTAAAAGAACTGAATTTAAAAGCGGTAAAAGTATGCCAACGTGGTACGCTGATGCTTGGAAACTACCAAAAGATGAACGGGCAAAATTAAGGTCAAAAACATTTGAGGGAATTGCAAAAGCTATGGCTATGCAGTGGGCTTCTTAGTATTGTGCCTAACTTGTATATATCACCAAGTTTACTGCGGAAATACAAATTGATATTTAATTAATTAACCCCGTAAATATGTTTTTTAAGAAAGGGTATATAACCATCAACATTAAAATCAGATTTATTTTAGATTTTGCGACACATTACGCTTGGGTCATGGACGATAAATGTTATAACATGCGTACTGGACGCTTTATTAAACAAACAGAAAGTAAGGGCAGTTATGGTTATGTAATAAACGGTAAATTTAGGAGTTGTAGTAGTTTGAGAAGCCATTTGGTTAAACCAAAAAAGGGGTGAAACTACTCACCCCTTTTAAACCAAACTAAACCAAACTTATGAAAAACATGAAGAATTATTTTGTTTTTTCTAAATTTTCCGTGGCTTTAGATAATACCGGATCGTTTTTAGCAATAAGGTCTCTTGTTGCGGCTGATAGTTCTGTTTCATCGTTAGCATTGATATTATCATCATCAACAGCATCGGCAAAAGCTAAAAGAAACTTACCTGCTTTTCTTGCGTAAATCTTTGCTTTTTTCCACGCAACCATTGCGCCTCCACCAATGATTCCAAGAATTCCCATTGCAATATTAAAAAGGGTAGTCCAATCAAAAGGGCCAGAGAAAATTGATTTTTTTACTTCGGGCTGCACTTCCTGCCCGAAAACTGTCATTGCCACCAATAGGCAGAACAACAGTAGGCTAAACATTTTTAGATTTTTCATAGCATTTTATTTATTCCAGTAACCGTTGTCAAAAGCATATTTTATGATTGCGTTAGCATCTCTCCACGTGATTTGACCGTCAGAAGAATATTTGAGTATTTCTTTGGCCAAGCCATCAAAAAATACTTCTTTCTGGTCATCATCGAACAACCTGATAATATCAACTGCTTTTGCGATTTGTTCCTCAGTTGTCCCGGCATGAAGGATAATATCAGTATAAGTAAGCTTAATTATCAGAATAGGCAACCATTCCCTTACTTTCATCAGTGCAATATTATCCCACGGCACAGGGGTTTTTGCAACTACAATATCCAAAAGCGACCCGGTAAAAGAACCTTCCTTAATAACATCTTTTACGGTTTGAATTATTTGGATTACAGCCCCGATGTGTTCTTTGGCTTCTTCATCCAACTTATTGAATGCTTTTCCTACAGCACTCCAAACTTTTACTGCAAATGCAGCGATTTTTTTAAACAGTTTTTTCATGATATGTATTTTAAATTAAATTTGATTTAAGCATTTTTTATGGCCCTCTTGACCCACCCTTTGTAAAATTTGATCTGCTCGGGCTTCTTATCTACAATATTTGTATAGTGCTCTATTTTCTCTATGGCAAATTTAGCCAAAAATTCGCCCGTATGGGCATTATTTATCGCAGATAATGTGATTGTGCCGATTATACCATCATCGTGTAAATTTAAGGCTCTTTGGGCTATCTTGACAGACGTATTAACCCCGGCGTTAACCGCAAAGTCAAATAATGAAAACGCTTTGTTTTGATCTAATATTTTATCGCCCCAAATTTTGTCCCAGAAGTTTTCCCGGTAAAAATTGTTGACCAAATCTAAGATTTGTTTGTCCCACGAAATACAATCGGGAAAATCAGTCCTTGTCTTGAGAGCATCTACAAACACCCATAGTTTTAAGTTGGGGAAATTTTTGCGGGAAATTCCCATTGCAGTCTCTTTTCCGCTATCCATAGGGTCGTTGTCGTAAATCCCTTCGTTGTCGAGGAGCTTTTGTAAAGCAGTGTTATAATTTCCCATTTTTTTTCTTCTTAAAAAGGTTGAATATTTTCCAAAGTTTTATTTTACAAGTAACATATAGTTCCGGGGCTGTTGGTAGAACTGGTTTGTTATTTAAAATTCTTTCGTGTGCCGATTTTTCTTTCATGATTTTAATGCTTTAAAGGTTTACTTAGCGCTCATTGATTATTAGATACTTAGATTAAATAATGTATTAAAATTGACTGTTTTAAGTCCATTTGGCGCTTTTATTGATAATCAATAAGTTACACTAATTTTTGTCATATATGCAAATTTATTGCCGTTTATACTAATTTGCCTATAATAATGACCAAAATTACCACAAAAACAAGTATTAAAACAAGGTTCAGGTTCATTTTCTTGGCATTTCTTTAAGTATCTCCATAATGTGCTTTAGCATTTCAGATTGATTGGATTCCATTCTGTTCAATGTCACGAGTGTATTTGTTTCGTGTTCTGTTATCCGATGGTGTATAGACCTAACCTGTTCTTTTACATAGTCGGTATCTGCTTTTTTATCATGAATAATTTTCACTTCTTTTTCTATGCAGTCCACTTTTTCTTTATCCGCTTTTTTTTCATATTTATCTTCAATGGCTTTTCTATTTGCCATATTCATTACAATTACTGCAATGATTAACATTCCCACCTCGATAGCGAATGATGCAAGGCTGAAATTACTGAGTAAATTAGCGAGTAGTGTCATTTTTTGATCTTCTTAATTATCATTAAAACTGCACTCAGGAAAACAGCCCAAATCAGTGCCTTGTAAACCCAAACTGCCGGATCGTTAAACAATATCCAATAGTATAAAAAAAGTATTGCCAAACAATAAAAAAAGCTTGCTGAATAAACAACAATAATAAACCCTACCCTATCAACGTTTTTAGCACACCTTCCAATGAAATACCCAAGCCCAATGGAAGTAAGAAGAAAAAATATATCATCGTTTGTGTTCTTGTCCGTTACCTGCATCCTGAAAAAAACGTAAGCTAAAACGAGCAAAATTGACAATGATATATCTAAAACCTTTTTCATTTCTTTGGCCTTTTAATAGCCCTTGTACCCTTTCCCTTTACTGGGGGAAGTTTTGGTTGTTCATTTTCTGGCATAATCTTTAATTTTTAGTTATCCAAATTTACAATTATATATTGAAAAATCAAATATCAATTATTTGGTTGAGTTTTTATTAGGCGAACCGAAAAACCATAATGACTTTCATCATCGAATACGTTAGCTTGG
>JBAZGP010000270.1:0-5139 GCA_041652835.1 Lutibacter sp.
AACCAATAGGCTACTTTTTGTGATTTATATTTCATAATGTTATTTTTTATTTGTTTTATTGGTCATTATCAATAGCCTTATATCTCATTTTTGCTCGAATGAAAATATTGCTGGGCTATTTCATAACGATGTTTTTTATTTATTCAATTTTTCTTTAGCCAATGGAGATACCACCCTTTCGAATCCATTCAAATCAATTTTTCCAATCCATTTAAAAAAGGCGATTACATCTGACGCTTCTTGTTCCGTCATTCCATAAGCCACCATTTTTCTGCCATTAGGTTGCCAAGGACTTGGCGACATTAAAATACTTTTGATAACAGATTCTCCATTACCGTTGTATCGAATGTTTAAACGGTCAACAACTTTTGTTAATTCAGGCGCATAATAGGCACCTTCACCCATTAAGGTATGGCAACCCATACAATTATTAGATTCCCAAATTTCTTTTCCCCTTACCACTTCAGCAGTGATGTTTTCACTATGGGATTGATCATTTCCTTTTGAGAGAGAGTAAATAGTAAGTCCTATAAAAATAAGAAAAGTTACCAATGTCCCCCCCAAAAAGAAAGCCCTTGCTTGCTTTTTAGACAACATATTTTAACTGATTTAATTTGTTAATTGATTTATTTACTATTAAAAGACCTTTTAATCTTTTATAGGGCGAAACTATAATCATCCAACTAATTAAACTATGATTTTTATCATAAAATTTATTTGAGAGGAGCCTCGAGTGAAGTATTTACATCTTTTAGGGATAAAAGTTCTTCATTATCAGAAATTTCTTGGACAAACTCCATAATTGTTTTATCCCTAAACTTAGCCAATAAATTATTTTTAAAAGGAACGACTATAAAATGCACCGGACAAGGATTTTCAGAATCACATTCATGCAGTCCTAAAAAGCAACCATTTAGCTTATCTAAGCCATCAATATTATCGATGATATCCAATACATTTTTATTTTTATTTTTTTCTGAAAGGTAGAAGCCCCCATGCGGACCTTTGGTTGAAGAAATAATTTTACCGCGCACCAATTGTTGAAATAGCTTCGCTAAGAACGGGCTTGGGGCATCAATATTTTTAGCAATCTCCTTTACACTAATTTTCCTGTCCTCATTTGAATGCTCTGCTAAATACAAGGTAGATAAAATAGCGTACTTACTGGCGTTTGATAACATTTTCTTAATTATTTTCCATAATCTATATTAGACAAAAGTACTAAAAAAAAAGAGTAAATGGTATTATATTTTTTTAAACTTAGCGGTAAAGTGTCTCATAATCGGCGCTTCATCCACAATTATATAACCTGATTTCGCTTCTTCACGAGTATCATAAATGTTTTTTAAAGCAACCGCAATATAATCCATGTGGTTGTTTGTATAAGTTCTTCTTGGAATAGCCAACCGCACCAATTCTAATTCTGGATATCGATTTTCACGCGTTATCGGATCTCTATCAGCCAAAACGGTTCCTATTTCAACGCCTCTGATTCCTCCAACTATATAAATTTCTACCGCCAAAGCCTGGGCTCTATACTCTTCTCTCGGGATTTTAGGCACAAATTTATTGGCATCCAAAAATATGGCGTGACCACCTATAGGTTGTTGAACTGGAACTCCATACTCTATTAATTTATTTCCTAAATAGGCAATTTGCTCTACCCTGCTTTCCAAATAATTAAATTCCGTTGCTTCATCCAACCCTACTGCCAAAGCGCCCATATCGCGCCCGTTCATGCCACCATAAGTAATAAAACCTTCAAACATAATGTTAAAAACAGCCGCTTGTTTAAAAACTACTTCGTTATTTAACGCAATAAAACCACCCATATTTACCAATCCATCTTTTTTGGCACTCATGGTCATTCCGTCTCCATAAGAAAATACTTCCTTGGCGATTTCTTTTATGGTTTTATTTTCATAACCTGGTTCTCGTTTTTTAATGAAATAAGCATTTTCGGCAAAACGGGCAGCATCAAAATACAATGGAATTCCATACTTTTTACATAAAACAGAAACCTCTTTTGTGTTTTGCACAGAAACTGGCTGTCCGCCAGTACTATTGCAGGTAATGGTAAGAATTACAAAGGGAATTTTTTCTTTAGGATGGCTTTTAAGTACTTTTTCAAGCTTCTGTAAATCAATATTTCCTTTAAATGGATGCATATTTGAAGTGTCAAAAGCTTCATCTATTGTACAATCTACCGCCTTGGCTTTTCTAAATTCAATATGGCCTTTAGTAGTGTCAAAATGAGAATTTCCCGGAACAATATCCCCTTCTTTCACTAAAGCGGAAAACAACACGTTTTCAGCAGCTCTTCCTTGATGGGTAGGTAAGAAATATTTAAAACCAGTAATTTTTTCAACAGTTTCTTTTAGCTTTAAAAACGAAGATGAACCGGCATAACTTTCATCCCCAATCATCATTTCACCCCACTGTCTATCACTCATTGCACCAGTTCCCGAATCGGTCAATACATCAATAAAAACTTTATCAGAAGTTAGGTTAAATAAATTATAGTCGGCTTCTTGTATCCATTTTAATCGTTGTTCTTTTGTTGAACGTTTTATATGTTCAACCATTTTTATTTTATAAGGCTCTGCATAAGGTAATTCCATAATTATTAGGTATTAAAATATAGATTAAGTGTTTAAATGGTGGTTTTAGCTCAAAAAAAATGAAGAAATTAAATCATAAAGCAGTCTGGCCGCTTTACATTTAAAAAGGGATTACAGTTTATTTTATAAAGACTTAAATTTTGCATTTCATAGTTTAAGATTCACAAATTTACAAAATTTTATATTCAAGCAATTAATTCTTAAATCTTTTACCTTTTTTTAATGATAATAGTCAGTTTTTGCAACAAAAGTTACACTTATATTTGTGCCGTAAAATTTTGAATCTTATATTTTGCTTAAAATTACGATTGAAATTCGTTTTTATGACAATTATCACTATTTTTACACCACTATTTTAAAAAGATAAAAACATTTGTAATGAACAAACTTCTTTCACTTATCTATTCAACCAAATTAACGGCAACTTTATTTTTAGTTTTTGCTGTTTCTATGGGGGTTGCAACATTTATAGAAAATGATTACGGCACTGAAACTGCTAGAGCATTGGTATACAACACTTGGTGGTTTGAGGCAATTATGGCTATTTTTGCGATAAACTTTTTTGGAAATATTTTTAAATACAGACTTTATAAGAAGGAAAAATTAGTTGTATTGACTTTCCATTTATCGTTTTTTCTTATTCTGGTTGGTGCAGGAATTACGCGCTATATTAGCTCTGAAGGTATTATGCCAATTAAAGAAGGAGCAGTAAGCAATACTTATTTCTCCGACAAAAATTACATCAGCATTGTTGTTAATGATGGCAAAGAACAAAAGACTCCTGAACATAAAGTCGTCTTATTATCTGCCTTGGGAAAAAACAACTTCCATTATAAAACCGATTTTAAAGGGACTAAGGTTGATGTAAAATTAACAGACTACATTCCAAATGCCCAAGAAATTTTTGAAGCCAATGAAAAAGGCGAAGAATATTTAAAATTTGTTGAATCTGGAGGTGGAGGTCGTCATGACCATTTCATTAAAAAGGGAACTGCCGAAGAAGTGCATGGCGTTTTAGTAGGATTTGATTCCCCAGTTGAAAACACTATAGATTTTAAAACTGTTGACGGCAATTTAAAAATTAAATCGGTTACAGAAGGCTCATTTTATAGAATGCTTGATAAATTTGAAGGCACTATTGCAAAAGATTCTTTACAGGATTTTTCGCTTTTAGCTTTGCATTCAATTGCTGGATTGCAATTTGTGATTCCACAAAATCCAATTAAAGGATCTTATAAAACCATTTCAGGACCAAAGGAACAACAGGGTTTGGCTCAATTAGAATTTGATGCTACTGTTGGTAATGAAACAAAACACATCAAATTAAAAGGAGGACAATTTGCCATTCAGCAGCCCACAATATTTTCTGTTGGCAACCTAAACTTTAGAATGAGTTATGGTGCTATGCAAATGCAATTGCCATTTAGTATTAAATTGAACGATTTTCAGCTTGACAATTATCCGGGCTCAAATAGCGCCATGTCTTTTGCAAGTGAGGTTACTGTTATTTCCCCTGAAGAAACCTTCGATTTTAGAATTTTTATGAACCATATTTTAAATTATAAGGGCTACAAATTCTTTCAGTCAAGTTACAACATAACTCCTGAATATGAAGAAACCCACTTGTCAGTAAATCACGATTTCTGGGGTTCAACCATTACCTATATTGGTTATTTCCTATTGTATGCAGGTTTGATTTTAATTCTATTTATGAAAAATACACGATTTGATTTCCTTAGAAAAAGTTTGCAAAAAATTAGAAATAAAAAAGCGGCTGCAACAACAATACTGTTATTGCTGATTTCAATAGTTGCATTTTCACAAGAGCACAATCACGGCATCACTGAAAAACAAATAGATTCTGTATTAAAAGCCGATGCTATTGACGTAAAGCACGCCGAAAAGTTTAGCAGGGTAATTATACAAGATGCCGGCGGAAGAATGAAACCCGTTGATACTTACGCTTCTGAGTTGCTAAGAAAAGTAAGCAAATCGGATATTTATAGAGATATGAACGCTACACAAGTGTTTTTATCCATTGAACAAAATCCCAGATTTTGGTTTCAGGTTCCCGTAATTTATATTGAAAACGGAAATACAAAATTAAGAGACCTTATCGGTATTCCACATGAACAAAAATATGCGGCACTTTCTAACTTTTTTGATGAAAAAGGAAACTATAAAATTGGAGAAATTCAACAGGAAGCACAAAAAAGTGACATCAAAAGTAAATTTGAAAAAGATGTTATTAATGTAGACAGAAGGGTTAATTTATTGTATTCTGCAATCACTGGAGATATTTTAAGAATTTTTCCAATTCCTGGTGATACAACAAATAAATGGGTATCACATAACAACTTAGACGAAGCCAATTTTAAAGGTCAGGATTCCGTATTTGTGCGTCAAATTTTACCTATTTATCTACAAACTTTAGCTGCATCTCAGCAAACAAAAGATTATACACAAACTAATGAAATTTTAGACGGAATCATAACATTTCAAAAAAAATACGGAAGTG
>JBAZGP010000271.1:0-5108 GCA_041652835.1 Lutibacter sp.
AACAAACTTCTTTTTTATCTAATCTTTCTTTAAATTTAGATAAATCCAGTTTGGTTTTATCTTCATTGATAAATTCATATTCATGTTCTTTATCAAAAGTATAACATACGACATATTTAGATATAGTGCACAGTAACTCATTGGCCTGATCCATGTTGCTTGGTAGAGTCATTTGATTGAACATTTTTAACAAAAAGTTAAAATCCATAAAAAATTGTTGTAAACCAGTTGGCCAACCCCAATCTAAATCGATGGTTCCGCGTCTTGTAAACTGAGCATCATCTAAGTATTTTTTTTGATCACTATCAAATTCTTCTTTTATAACTGCCATATCCATAATCCTTTTAGTGTTTTGTTCATTTTAAACTTTATCCTCAACCAGCTCCCCCAACTGTTTCTTCATCTCCGGGTTCGTCTTAACCATTTTCCTCAGAAGTTCTTCGGGGTTATCAGAGTTTTCTATCAGCGTCCTGAAGAAGTCAAGGATCATCTTTTTTGACTGGGTTTTACTGACCTTGTCTGCCTGTTCAATGGCGGTTTCAATCCTAAGGGGTCTTTTGCAGTTCTGGCAAAACTCCAAGGTTATGGGGTTTTTATGGCCGCAGACCTCGCACTTCAACAATTCCTCGTTAAAGTCAACAACAGCGGTTTTGTAGTCCTCGTTTGCTATGTTCTGGTAATATGCTGGCATCCCGGAGTTCGGTTTCCACCTGAATTTTTTCCTGAGGATCGGCTCGGTATATTTCAAGCTGTCTCTGGTGGCAGCCGTGAACCTGAAAAGATGAGGGTAAATTTTCCTGTCTTGCGAGATGCTGGCCTTTCTTTTGGCATTATTAAGCAGTTTTCGAATACCCGACGCTGTCAGACGTTTTCCGCTTTTCATATTGACAAACAAGGGAAATTTCTTGTTATTTTTGAAAGGATGGGCTTCAAGCCAGGTAGTGAGGTAAGGGATGCATTTCGTGGCAAAAACCTCGCCCTGAAAGGTTTTTGACGTCTGAATCCAAATAGAGATATAATCCTCATAAAATTTGATGTGTTCAATATTGATTTTGAGCATTTCTCCAGCTCTTAAACCCAAGTCCATCAGCATAGCCAATAAGCATTTATCCCTTGAATTGTTGAAAGCGTTCATAAGCTTGTGATATTCTTCCTCTGTGATCATGTCCTGCGGATTCTTCCTTACATCTGGCCTGTTTCTCTTTATCCATTTGACGTTTTCAGGATAGCCTTCTTCGTAGTTGAACAGTTTCCTGTAAAACGACTTAACGAACACCCTATTTTTGAATTGCGTCATTCTGCTGAATTTTGCCTTTGAGGCAAGGAATCTTTCAATGTCCTTTCTGTCCGCCTGCTCAAACGGCTTTTCTATAACCATGGCTAAATCCTTCATAAAATAGGCATACGCCTGCCTTGTGTGCAGGGGATGGCCCAGGGCGATCAAATAGGCGTCAAACTCTTTCATCGTCTTGTTCTGCTCTTTTGAAAGAAAAGGGCAGTTTAGAACGCCCTTAATCCTGTTTTCCATTAGCTGGTCTTCTTCCATGCTAACACCTCGTTAATTCAGCATGGCATTCCTGTGCCAACTTCCAGAACCAGTTGGGCATGCCGTCTTTGTCTTTCAGGACGACGTGTTCTGTCAAAACTTCTTTGCAGTCAAACAGCCTTTTTTGCTCCGCCACAAAAGGCTTAAAAACGGTCTTCCCTATATTCTTCATGTCTATGTCACCTCATACGTGATGTAGACAGCTCAGAGGGGAGTTAGCCCTCCCTTCTGGGCGATCTCAACATTCTTAAGTTCTCAAGTTCTTAAGAACTTAATATATTAAGAGCATAACAATTTATAAACCTATCGTTCGCAATTGTATCTATGAAAGAAAAAGGCGTCTTAGTCAAATTCCAAAGCAAAGCTTCAGGCAAATATTCAACCGAATCTGTTACTGTCCCCAAACAATTTTTAGAAAAAATTAAGGCAAAATACGGAAAGACGCCGATAATGTTTAACGTATCAATCGACGCTAAAGGCAGACTTATCTACGAGCCGAAGTTCTTAGAGTAGGTTTGACCGGAATCACCGGAAACGAGGTCTGCGAAGGTTTAAAAACCTAAATAAACTTGGAATAAGTGGTGAGGAATATTTATGGTAAATGAAAGAAAAACGGAGATGCTTGTTAGGGAGCACTTTTCTAAGTCTTTAGATATTATTAATATCGAAGAACAACGTTCAGATAATCCTATAATTGATAAATTACTAAAAACAGCTTCAAAAAAAGGCGGTGGAAAAGGGTACCCTGAGTTTATTATCACTTATAAAACTAATCCAGATTTATTAATTGTGGTAGAATGTAAAGCGGACAACACAAAACATGAAAGTAAAGAACATGATAAATATTCAGAATATGCCGTTGATGGTGCATTACTTTATTCTTCTTATCTATCAAGAGGATATGATGTATTAGCAATCGCAGTTAGTGGAGAAACAAAGCAAAATCTAAAAATCTCTCACTTTCTACAACTAAAAGATGAAAAGAAGTGCACACCAATTTTTGGGGATACGCTTTTAAGTGCTGAGGAATATTTGACCGGATATTCAAAAAGCCCTGAAAAATTTAGACAAGATTACAATTCTCTTTTAGATTTTACAAAAGATTTGAACCAAAAATTACATACTTATAAAATTCTTGAGAGTCAAAGAAGTTTATTAATTAGTTCAATTCTAATCGCTTTAGAAAATCCTGCTTTCAAAAGATCCTATGCATCGCATAAAAACCCTGAAAACCTTGCCGCTTCTCTGATTCAAACTGTTTCTGATGAGTTGGAAAACGCCAATATAACTGGTAAAAAACTTGAGAATTTAAGGACGCAATTTAGTTTTATAAAAACAGATACCTCCTTGTCAAAAAAAGAAAATATTTTAAAAGAAATAATTGATGAAATCGACGCAAATATAAACACATTTGTAAAGACACATAAGTATTTTGATGTATTAGGTCAGTTATATATTGAATTTTTAAGATATGCGAACAGTGATAAGGGGCTGGGGATTGTTTTAACTCCCCCACATATCACAGAACTTTTTGCAGATTTAGCTCAAGTTAATAAAAATTCAATCGTTTATGATAATTGTGCGGGTACAGGGGGATTCTTAATAAGTGCAATGAAAAAAATGGTTGCTGATGCAAAAGGAGATCAAACTCAAATCCGAGAGATAAAAGGAAAAAAAATTATTGGAACTGAATATCAATCACATATCTTTGCTTTAGCTGTTTCGAATATGTATATCCATCAAGATGGAAAAACAAATATTATTAATGGGAGTTGTTTTGATGAAAAAATAATCGAAGAAGTGAAAAATAAAAAACCAACAGTTGGCTTTTTGAATCCCCCCTATAAATCAAGCAAAAAAACAGATATAGATGAATTAGAGTTCGTTTTAAATAATTTGGGGTGTTTGGTTGACGGTGGAACATGTATTGCTATCGTTCCGATGCAAAGCGCATTAGCTCAAACAGGGAAGGGTTTGGAATTAAAAAAGAAACTTTTAGAAAAACACACCTTACAAGCAGTATTATCAATGCCCGATGAACTATTTTTCAATTCAAAAGTAAATGTAGTCTCTTGTATTATGATTTTTACTGCCCACAAACCTCACCCTAAAAATAAAGAAACTTATTTTGGATATTATAAGGATGATGGATTCGTCAAACGAAAAAACAAGGGGAGAATTGATGCGTATGGGAAATGGAATAAAATAAAAGAAAAATGGGTGTCCAATTTTATAAATAAAAAAGAAGAACCTGGATTCAGTGTTAATAAAATGGTTACTGTGGATATGGAATGGGCTGCTGAAGCATATATGAAAACTGATTATTCAAATCTAAACGATTCAATATTCGAAGATACTATCCTTGAATACGTAACATTTTTACATAGAAATAGATTGTTTACCAAAACAAGGGGCGAAAAAAATGACTAAATTAGTACCCGTTTCAAAATTGTTTGATGTTGTATACGGTATCAATTTAGAGCTAGTAAACTTGACTCAATGTAAAAGCACAGATAAAAATGCAATCCCCTTTGTTTCTCGTACTGAAAATAACAATGGTGTTTCTGCTTTTGTTGAATTTGAATTAGATATTGATCCAAACCCCCCACATACTCTATCGGTAGCGGGGGGCGGTTCTGTTTTATCTACCTTTTATCAGCCATTACCCTATTATAGTGGTCGTGATTTATATGTACTAATACCCAAAAAAGAGATGAGTATAATCGAAATGCTTTTTTACGCAGGGTGCATACGTGCAAACAAGTATAAATTCAATTACGGAAGACAAGCAAATAAATCTTTAAAGTATATTTTAATACCTGAGAGTATCTCTCCTAGATTAAATGAATCGCTCACTTCAAGTTATACCTCTTTGATAAATAGTATATCTGCTAATTCCAGGATTAATAAAAAACTTGGGTTGGAAAACAACAAATGGAAAAAATTTGAGTTAAAGAAACTATTCACAATAACAGGTAGTAAAACAACACCTTTACTTGAATTAGAAGAATATGGGGCAGGTAAATATCCCTATGTAACTACACAAGCAACAAACAATGGTATTGAAGGTTTTTATAATTTCTATTCTGAAGACGGGAATATTATTACTGCGGATAGTGCTGTACTGGGGTATTGTTCATACCAACCTTTGCCTTTTTCAGCAAGTGATCATGTTGAAAAACTAGTCCCAAAATTTAAAATGAATAGGTATATAGCAATGTTTTTGATAACCATCCTTAATTTGGAGCAATACAGATACAATTATGGGAGGAAATGTAGTCAAACAAGAATGAAGGAAATGAGTGTATTATTACCTGAAAAAAATGGAGAACCTGATTTTAATTTTATGGAGAGATATATACAATCATTACCTTATTCAAATTCAATTTAATACTGTTTTTGAACTTTAAGTGTTTAAGGGTCTTAGTAATTGTACAAAACAGCACTCATCCCCCTAGTATCCGGAACCTGGAGCTCTGATGAATCTTTCTTTTTCTTATAAGAAAAAGAAAGCTTCAACAAAGAAAAAGAATACCAAAATTAATTTTGTATTCCTATTTTA
>JBAZGP010000272.1:0-5083 GCA_041652835.1 Lutibacter sp.
CGTCTCTTGTTACAATTTTAAAGCAATAGCAATACGCGTTTAAATGTAAATTTAACAGGCTTTAAAATCACTCGAACTGACGAATAGGGGCAAACTGTTAGTTCGAGCGTGATTTTTGTGAAGTGCAACGGTTCTCGATACAATTTTAAAGCAATTATGATAAATGTTTATAGGTAAATTTGTTAATCTTTAAAATCTAAAGGAACTGACGATAAAAAAGCCATCGACAAGCTACAACTCCATTAATAACGGGCAATTACAACTATTTTGATTAATCGAACTCAGGTTATTATAAAAAAACAGCACTTCAACATACTCTAATAAACAAAAATTTCTTAAGCTTTTTTATTCATTTTCAATTCAAAAAATAAGTACATTTGTAGCTATGGGACTAACAAATAATGACATTTTTAAAAAACTTCGGGTAGCACATAAATTACGCGATGAGGATATTGTGAAAATTTGCAAATTGGTAGATTTTGATATTACAAAAAGCGAATTGGGCGCATTCTTTAGAAATGAAACCCATGAGAAATACAAAGAAGTCGGCGATCAAATTTTGCGTAATTTCCTAAACGGATTGATTATTCATTTAAGAGGTCCAATGCCGAAAAAGGATGCTGAAACTACGCCTGTTAAAAAATATAAATAGGTCTACTGTTATTTTTAGCAAAAAAAATTCTTTGCTTCAGTAAACTCGGCTACAATTTCTTTAACTATTTCAGCAGCTGGTTTTATTTCGTGAATTAATCCGGCTATTTGTCCAATTTCTAATTCGCCATCATCTAAATCGCCTTCAAACATTCCTTTTTTGGCTCTTGCCCTACCCAATTTTTCTTTTAATTGTTCTACAGTTGGGTTTTGTTGATACAGCTCTTGCAACTCATTGAAAAATTTATTTTTAATTAACCTTACTGGAGCCAATTCTTTTAAAGTCAACACCGTGTCACCATCTTGCGTATTCACTACTTTTTCTTTGAAATTCAGGTGTGCTGAAGATTCATTGCTCGCCACAAACCGACTTCCAATCTGAACGCCGTCAGCGCCCAAAACCATCGCTGCCAACATTCCCCTTCCAGTTGCAATACCGCCAGCAGCAATCAAAGGAATTTTCAATTTCTCCTTTACCATAGGAATTAAAGTAAAAGTGGTTGTTTCTTCACGTCCATTATGTCCGCCTGCTTCAAAACCTTCAGCAACAACGGCATCTACACCTGCCAATTCCGATTTTAATGCAAAAGCGACACTGCTCACCACATGAACCACAGTAATTCCATTTTCCTTTAAAAATGAAGTCCATGTTTTCGGATTTCCTGCAGAAGTAAACACAATTTTAACGCCTTCTTCTACAATAATGTGCATAATTTCTTCAATGTTTGGATACAACATTGGCACATTAACCCCGAAAGGCTTTTGAGTGGCTTTTTTACATTTTTGAATGTGTTCACGCAAAATATCAGGATACATGGAACCTGAACCAATTAAGCCCAATCCGCCGGCATTACTAACTGCCGAAGCCAATTTCCAGCCACTGTTCCAAACCATTCCAGCTTGAATTATTGGATATTGAATGTTAAATAATTTGGTTATTCTGTTTACCATTTTAGTTTTTAAAAATTTTAAAAGTTTTTATTTCGGTATCAAATTTCAGTTGCATAAAATACAAACCTTGGGCTAAATTTGAAATATTAATCATTGGATTTAATTCGTTTATTTTTTCTGAATGTATCCGTTTTCCCAATACATCAAAAATAGTCAGTTCCATTTCAGTAACATAATTGGGAAATTTAAATTTTAATTCATTTGCTGATGGATTCGGATAAGCTACAACTTCCAAAATTTCTTCGGCAGTATCAGGTTCCAGCAAATTAAAAACAGTTTCGAAATTTGGAATTCCATAACCTTCATGCGCGTTAGGATTTGCAAATAAATGGGCAGATTCTTTCACCAACTGTATAATTTCTGCATTGGTTTTATGTGGAAAAGCCTGCCACAAACAGGCAACAAGCCCCACTAAAACCGGCGATGAAAATGAAGTTCCGTTTGCTGTCACAATATTCCCTGTGGAACTGACAATATAAACTCCAGCTCCTTGTGCACACACATCGGGTTTTATGCGATTGTCGGATGTTGGGCCAAAAGAGCTAAAATTTGCAATAATACCTGTTGCATTCACGGCACCAACACTTAAAACAGAAGCAGCATCAGCAGGCGCGCTGATATAATGCCAAGGAACATCCCCTTCATTTCCTGCTGAGTTAATCACAATCATTCCACGACTAAAAGCAATCTCTGCACCTCTTGAAATAAACGTTGTTTTTCCATCCATATCAGCATATACATAATTGTATTTCGGATTGTCAAATGTGGTATAGCCTAAAGAAGTATTAATCACATCAACCCCCAAACTGTCTGCCTTTTCAGCAGCTTCTACCCATAAACTTTCTTCTAAAGGCGTTTCATTAGCTTCATCTTCAGAAATAAATAAATAAAATTTCGCATCGGGCGCGGTGCCAACAAACTGATTGTCGATATAACCTGCAATGACTGACAACACTGACATACCGTGGGAACTTCCTGTATAAAAATTTTCATTTCTATTCACAAAATCGTAGCCCCCTAAAATTTGATTGTTATCACGCAATCGCCTAAAAGCCTCAAAATTATCAACATTATCAACATTGGGAAATCCTGCATCTATAATGGCAATTTGCATACCTTCACCTGTAAAATTATTTTGATGCAACACCTCTCCTTTCAACATTTGAATTTGATTGGCAGCTTTTCCATAATTAAAGTTAGTTTTAGCCTCTAACTTATCCTTTTTGTATACTCCATTTAGCTGCTTCTTACTTTTGCCAGAAGGGTTCAAGGATTTATCGGCAAAATCAACTTTACCAACAAAATTAATTTTCAACAATTCGTTGATATCAGTTTGGGTTCCTTGAATATGCACTGCATTTAACCATTTTGATTTGGCTTTAACCGTAATTCCGGATGCTCCTTTAATTTCTGTAATATAGGAGGAATCCACAGGAACATCTTTAAAATCGATCGGAATATGATAACGCAATCTTCTATCCAAAGCTCTTTGCGACAACATTTTTAAAGGCGAAGCAATAAATGCAGTTTCACTTGGCTTGTCCTTAAAATACACCCATGCATCTTCAACCTGAGCCAAGACATTATTAAGTGAAAATAAAAATAAGAATATTAAAAGTAATTTCGTTTTCACAATAAAAAATTTACAGAATCCTAGTATCGAAAGTACTCATTTTTATTCAAAAACAATGGCAATACTTATGATATTACACCAGAGCCCAATAATTCATCTTTGATATACCAAGCAACAAACTGGCCTTCAGTAATGGCAGATTGCATGTTTTTAAATTCTACGTACAAACCACTTTCCACTTTATATAAAGTAGCTTCATCCAAGGCTTGGCGGTAACGAATACGTGCCAAAACAGATAAATTTTCTCCATTTTTCAAGGCCATATCCGGTCTAACCCAATGCAATTCTTGATTGGTAACAAACAAAACATTGCGATACAAACCCGGATGGTTTTTGCCTTCGCCCACGTAAATTACATTTTCATTTACATCGGTATCAATTACAAACAAGGGTTCTTTTGTGCCACCAACAGCCAAGCCTTTGCGCTGTCCTTTGGTGAAATAATGCGCACCATGATGTTTAGCAACTATTCTTCCGTCGGAAATTTGGTAACGATATTTTTTAGACAAAAAAGCAAGTTCAGCTTCTTTGGAAGAAAAAATTGGAATTTCTCTATTGTAAATTTCAGCATTGTAAGGTATTTGAACTATAACACCTTCTTTTGGTTTCAATTTCTGTTGTAAAAATTCCGGTAAACGCACTTTTCCTATAAAACACAAGCCTTGAGAATCTTTCTTTTCCGCAGTAATTAAACCTTGCTCTGCAGCAATTTTACGAACTTCTGGTTTTGTCAATTCACCAATTGGAAATAAGGCTTTAGACAATTGCTGTTGCGACAATTGGCATAAAAAATACGACTGGTCTTTATTTTTGTCTTTTCCAGCCAATAATTTATATACCGTTTCTCCATGAACCAACTCCTCACCTTTTCGGCAATAATGGCCAGTTGCCACATAATCGGCACCCAATTCCAAGGCAATTTTTAAGAAAACATCAAATTTTATTTCTCTGTTGCACAATACATCAGGATTTGGAGTACGTCCCAATTCATATTCATTGAACATATAATCTACAATACGTTCTTTGTATTCTTCGCTTAAATCTACCACCTGAAACGGAATTCCTAATTTATCTGCCACCAGCATTGCATCGTTGCTGTCTTCCAGCCAAGGACATTCATTGGAAATGGTTACTGAGTCATCGTGCCAGTTTTTCATAAATAAGCCAATAACCTCATACCCTTGTTCTTTTAACAAATAGGCTGCAACACTGCTATCTACACCACCAGAAAGTCCAACAATTACGCGTTTCATTTTCATTAATTTTAGGTTGCAAAGATACAGATAACTTTTTTTACCGAAAAGTTAATATTTATGTAAGAATAATTAGTTCTTACATCCAAAAATTTACTAAAAACAAAGCTATTGTCATAACCTGCATGTTTTATATTCTCAATCGCTAATATCCTGTTTAAAAAAATAAATCTTGATTTTAAACTTTTAGTCCCATAAAGATTTGGGGATTTCTCTTTTTATTTCACTGGCGAAATCTTCGATTTCCTGTTGTATCTCAATTTCACTTAGTTCCTTATTTTCATCTAATTCGTTGGAATTATTCAACACCCTTTTTTCAGCCAATTCCCGTGCCTTTAAATCGATAAACTTTTCAAATGAGTTATGGTTTGATACAAAACCATACACAAATTGCATATCTAATGCTTTAGCGACTTCCTTCATCGATTTTATTGAAATTGAACCTGATAATTCTCTTTTTTCGATGTCTTTAACGCCTTGCGTGGTAATCTTTAATTTATGTCCAAGTTGTTGTAAAGTCATATTCAGAGCAGTTCTAATGGCATAAACCCACCCACGCTCAGGAACTTCTATGTTTTTTATTTCATAAAATGGC
>JBAZGP010000273.1:0-4162 GCA_041652835.1 Lutibacter sp.
AGAATTGGCTTTTCAAAATGATGAAAAAGAAAAACGGGCAAAAGAATTAGGCATTGCCAACAAAGAATTGGCTTTTCAAAATGATGAAAAAGAAAAACGAGCTGCAGAATTGGTAATTGCCAATGAAGAACTTGCTTTTCAAAATAAGGTAAAAGAAAAACGCGCAGCAGAATTGATTGTTGCCAATGAAGAACTTGCCTTTCAAAACAACGAGAAAGAAAAACGGGCTGCTGAACTGGTTATTGCTAACGAAGAACTTGCCTTTCAAAATAATGAAAAAGAGAAGCGGGCAGAAGAATTAGGTGTTGCCAACAAAGAATTGGCCTTTCAAAATAATGAAAAAGAAAAACGGGCTGCAGAACTTGTTATTGCCAACGGCGAGCTTGCTTATCAAAATGAAGTAAAAGAAAAACGAGCTGCTGAATTGGTGATTGCCAATAAAGAACTCGCTTTCCAAAATAAAGAAAAGGAAAAACGGGCAGCTGAGTTAATTATTGCAAACGAGGAACTGATTTTTCAAACAAAAGTAAAAGAAAAAAGAGCGGCAGAATTGGTAATTGTCAATGAAGAACTTGCTTTACAAAACATTGCAGCCAAAAAACAGGAAACTATAAATAAAGAGCTTGAAGCTTCTAACCTCGATATCAAATTAGATTCTCAATATTCCCTAAGTCTTATTGAAGCGAGTCTTGACCCATTAGTTACCATAAGTGCCACAGGTAAGATCACCGATATGAATGAGGCTTTAACCAGCATTACAGGACTCACAAGGAAAGAATTGACAGATACCGATTTTTTGGATTATTTCACAGAACCACAAAAAGCGCGTGGTGTTTATCAGGAAGTTTTCGCAAAAGGGTCTGTTACCAATTCTCCACTTACGCTTCGCCATAAAAACGGCAAACTTACCGATGTATTATTCAACGGATCCACCTATAAAGACGAAGATGGAAATGTAGAGGGCGTAGTGATTGTTGCAAGGGATGTTACTGAACAAAAAAGAGTTGCCAAGGAACTTACCGAAGCCATGATATTTGCAGAGATGGCAACATCAATTGCAGAAGAAGCAAAAATAAAGGCCGAAAAAGCGACAAAAATTGCTGAAGATGCCGTAAAAGCCAAACAACAATTTTTATCAAACATGAGTCACGAGATTCGCACTCCTATGAATGCAATTATCGGATTTACAAAAGTGGTCTTGAAAACGGAATTAACCGCAAAGCAAAAAGAATATTTAAACGCTATAAAAATTAGTGGTGATGCATTAATAGTACTTATCAATGATATCCTCGATATAGCAAAAGTAGATGCCGGAAAAATGACATTTGAACAAATACCATTCAGAATGTCCTTATCTCTATCAGCCATGCTTCATTTATTTGAAACCAAAATTCAGGAAAAAAATTTAAAACTGGTAAGAGAATACGACAATCGAATTCCAGAGGTATTGGTTGGAGATCCAGTGCGATTACACCAGGTTATTTTAAATTTGGTAAGTAATGCCGTTAAGTTTACTGCGAAAGGAAAAATTACGGTTGGTGTTAAATTGCTTGATGAAGATGAACATTCTGCAACCGTGGAGTTTTCAGTTTCGGATACCGGAATTGGAATACCAGAAGCTAAATTAGATTCTATTTTTGAAAATTTTCAGCAAGCATCAAGCAGTACATCACGTTTGTATGGAGGAACTGGATTGGGTCTTGCCATTGTTAAACAATTGATAGAGCCACAAGGCGGAAGCATTCATGTAACTAGCAAAATTAATGAAGGCTCAACTTTTAGCTTCAAACTAAGTTTTCAAAAGACAAAAGCTAATGCTATGTTAGATGTAGAATTAGTGGAATATGATAAAGATTTTTCTGGCATAAAAATATTGGTGGCTGAAGATATTCCACTCAATCAATTACTAATGAGAACACTAATGGATGATTTTGGATTTGAATGTGATATTGCAGCCAACGGAAAAATAGCCGTTGAAAAAATGCAAACCAAAGTGTACGATCTTATTTTGATGGACTTGCAGATGCCAGAAATGAATGGATTTGAAACAACTGATTACATTCGAAATATTATGAATTCCAATATTCCAATCATTGCTTTAACTGCAGATGTTACCACCGTAGATTTGGCTAAATGCAAATCGGTTGGAATGAATGATTACATTGCAAAACCTGTTGATGAAAGGCTATTATACAGTAAAATAGTAGGGTTTATAAAGAAAAACGACAATATTATTGAACCTGATGTAAGTATTCTTAAAAAAGAAGTAAAAGGTAAATGCACCAATTTAAATTATTTAAATACCCGCACCAAATCCAATCGCATATTAATGATGGAAATGATTTCACTTTATCTGGAACAGACGCCGCCTTTAATAATCGCCATGAAACAAGGTTTGTTAAATAAGGATTGGGTTGCATTGCAAGCTGCAGTCCATAAAATGATTCCTTCATTTTCAATAATGGGAATAAGCATTGATTTTGAAAACATGGCAAAAAAGGTTCAGGAATATGCCAGCACCCAACAACAAACAGAAGACATTTCAGAGTTGGTTTTTCAACTTGAAAATGTATGCTCTCAGGCATGTAATGAATTAATAGAAGACCTTAATAAATTTAAAAAAGCTCACGATGAATCACAATAATAAAATAAAACTTTTTCTGGTTGATGATGATGCCTTGTTTTTAAAATCATTAGAAATTGATTTCCTTCAACATGGCGATTTTGACATTGAAACTTATGCAACCGGTGAGCTTTGCATTGCAAGCTTATCACACAAACCAGATGTCATTATTTTAGATTACCAACTTGACGTTATTGAAAAAGGCGCTATGAACGGAATAGAAACATTGGATAAAATAAAAGCTTTCAACCCAGATATTCCTGTAATAATGTTATCTTCACAAGATAAAATTGATGTGGCAATAGACTGTATGCATCACAAAGCTGCGGATTATGTGGTAAAAAGCGAAACCGCTCTTATGCGCCTAAAAAAAATTATCACTGCCGTTTTAAAATTCAATAAAATGGAGAAACAATTAAATTGGTATATGGAAAGAATGTAATTCTAAGTATCTCGTTCCAATACCTAAGATAAAAAATATTAATTTGATTCAGTCTATAAAGTTTATGATGCTGACATATCGTATTTATAAAAGTAAAAATCTCTTATAAAACACAAACGTCCGTTTCTATTTAGAGCGGATTTTTATGTTTTAATACACAAAACATTTATTTTCTAATGCAAAATCAAACAGTTAAATCGCTCAGAATAAACCATTAAACCTTCAGAATAATTATTTAAAATTAAAACCATGCAAGTAGCCGTAACAAGAAAAAAGAATATATTTTCTCCAGATCCTTCCAGAGTAATCGCCCGATTTCTACAATTAAATGACGAAAGATCAGCAGATATCATAAGACGAGTATTGGCAATGCCTGAAAATGAAGTAAATACGGCCATGAGCCAGTTATTGAGAGGGTATTCAAGGAGACACAGAAATATTTCACGAATATTTGAAAACCATTTTAATAAACTGGCTCCCATATTTGATAAGATTGAAGTTAATGAAGAAGATCTTAGCATGAATCAGAAAGCGCTTATAGGGTCGTATTTTACCATGGAATATTCCATTGAATCAGCTGCTTTTTTCAATCCGTCTGCTATGGAACATCCAGATCAGTCAGAATTGAGAACTGCTGAGAAAAGGATAATTCTCAGTTTCCGGGCTACAGGTGAAGGACATATTTCCTCTGTTGTTTTCCGCACAGGAATTCTTGATAAAAATAATAACCTAAGTATTGAACCGGTGGGTAAAATGCTTGCTGAAGCTGACAAAATTATACAGACAGTTTACGATAAAAAAAGTTTTCAGGAGAAACTGAACGAAATGCAAGCCCATGGAACTATTATTCCACCCACAATTATAGATAACCCTGATGAAATGCAAGATGCTGGAAATGTGATTCCTTCGGCTGTTTTAAATAAAAAAGTTAAAATACAAGATCCGCATAAAATTATTTCTCCTGACTTTATTTTTGATCAGTTGGGCGATAGTTTTACCTATGAAGAATTGACAAAGATTCTTGAAATAGCCATCAAAGACACTAAAATTACAGAAGATCAGATTAAAATTATAAATCAAATGTTATGGATGGCTTC
>JBAZGP010000273.1:4172-5078 GCA_041652835.1 Lutibacter sp.
ATTTTTCAATTGATTCAGCCATTTCAGAAAGGGTTATTTTTCCCATATCCGCAACAGAAAAAAAAGGTATTGAAGATGCTCGGTTTGTTAAATTCACCGATGATAATGGCGAAATAACCTATTATGCCACTTACACTGCTTACGATGGTATGACCATTCTTCCTAAGTTAATAAGTACAACCGACTTTTATGATTTTAAGGTATTGCCTATTAATGGCAAGATTGCCCATAATAAGGGAATGGCCTTGTTTCCAAGGAAAATCAACGGAAAGTTTGCTATGCTTTGTCGTATTGACGGGGTTAATAATTATATCGCATATTCAGATAAAATCAATATTTGGAACGACGCTAAAATTACACAACAACCCATATATCCTTGGGAACTTGTACAAATAGGCAATGCAGGTTCTCCTATTGAAACTAAAGATGGATGGCTGGTGATTACCCATGCAGTCGGTTCCATGAGAGAATATACTTTAGGTGCTTCATTGTATGAACTTGACAACCCAGAAATTGAGATTGGGAGGTTAACCGAACCGTTGATGGGGCCAAATGAATTGGAAAGAGAAGGTTATGTGCCAAATGTTATTTATTCATGTGGTTCCATTATTCATAACGATGAACTGGTTATCCCTTACGCTATGTCAGATTATTCATCTACTTATGCCACTATTAATCTCAAGGAACTTCTGGATGCTTTGAAAATATCCAAGTCGCAATAACAATATTAAGTTACCAATACAAATTAACGTTGCAATTGTCTTGTGACAAACATTAGTTTTCCAAGAATCACACACCTCTCTTGTTTTCACAGCAGGATTAACATACCATACCCAATAGAATATGATGATGTAACCCTTTTTATTAAATTTTGTGATACATTTCAAGAATAAGAATCATAAAATT
>JBAZGP010000274.1:0-5076 GCA_041652835.1 Lutibacter sp.
CGCCCAACATTTGAAATAAGGGAGCTCCTGGTGGATGGCCAACCTGAAGTTTTACTGAAGTGGCGATATATTCGCCACAATCCCAGTAACTCACTGAGGGTTCAAGAGTTAGGGTATAGGTGATTAAGGCTATTGCAAAAGTAAACCATCCGATAATGGTGTTCCATTTAGTAAAATTGAATGTGTTCATATTAAATTTTTAAACCGAAGCGAATTTAGTAAATTAAATATTAATTATGGAAAGTTATGGTGATATGCCATGCTAAATAACTCTTAAAGTGTTTATAAAGGAAATTTTATAAAAAAACACTTCAAATTATTTGCCGAATTGAAACTTTAGGCTAAATTTGCACCCGAAAAATGACCCATGGTGTAATGGTAGCACTCCGGTTTTTGGTATCGTCAGTCAAGGTTCGAGTCCTTGTGGGTCAACAGTTTGTAAATGCAATTATCTATAATATAGGTAGTTGCATTTTTCCTTTTTAAAACTTATCACTAAATTTAAAAATTCAATTGGTTTTATTTTTTATAAAAATCTTTAACCCAAGCTGCCATTTGATTTTCTGTTAATGAATCCGCATCAAAAGCCCCTGCGAGTTTGCCAATAAGATTTAAATTATTTTTAATTTCCTTTTCAAAAATGGTTTTCATAATTGATGGACCAAACAACACAACAGCATCAGCATCTTCAATTTCATTCAACAATATTTTGATAAACTGATTTGTTTGTTCCATTTTTTTGTTTTCGCGATTTTTTTCAAAAGTGATATAATGTCCTCCAAATCGTCCATATTTTTTTGATTCTCCTGGAATCCGCTCTCTGGTTTCAATATTGGATTCAATAGTTTTAATGGTTTGTGTTCCGTTAAAAAGCTGGATAATCACTGCCTTTTGTGTGTCTATCCAAATTCCAATGTTTTCTTTCATAATTATTGTTTTAATAATGAAACAGTTGCAGTAAAATAGAGTATCTAAATACAAGAATAAAGTTACGAAAAAAATAGCTTATTTTCAATGAATTATAGATATATAAAAAGCTGCAACATTTTTGTTGCAGCTTTTAACAGGGAGTTGTATAAAATGGCTAAGTCCTAAAAACAATACTTGTTTTCAGCAATTAATTTTTCGGCAATTACGTTTCGCAATACAATTGGATTTGGATTATTGGCGTATTTGGTGAAACGTTTTAGGCCCATAAGCATTACGCGTTGTTCATCACCTTCAGAGAAGTATAAAATTGCTTCTTTGCCAAAGGTGTTTATTTTATCAACAGCATTGTACAAATTTAATTTAGCTATGGCGATTTGAACTTCAGTTTCTTTTTCTGAAGTTAATGTCACTATTTTTTCAGCTTTTAAGATTGCTGATTCTGCCATATAAATTTCTATCATTACTTCTGCAGCAGCCAAAATTAATTGTTGGTGATTGTCTAAATCCATACCATATTTTTGTACCGCTTTTCCGGAAATCATTAAAAACGCTTTTTTTAATCGCGCTATCAACTCTTTTTCTTCAGAAAATA
Organism: Lutibacter sp.; assembly: GCA_041652835.1. Classification (GTDB taxonomy): domain Bacteria; phylum Bacteroidota; class Bacteroidia; order Flavobacteriales; family Flavobacteriaceae; genus Lutibacter. Next base: position 1,523 of record JBAZGP010000274.1, read on the forward strand.
AAACAGAAAAGTCAGGAGTTTCAAATGAAGGAATTCCCATTAAACTATTTCCAACCGCTGTGGCAGGAGTCATTAAATCGATTTCACCTTTCATCGCTTTTTTAAGCAACATTCCAACCGTTAGCAACCGGTTAATTTCATTTGTTCCTTCATAAATTCTGGTTATGCGGGCATCTCTCCAAGAGCTTTCCATAGGCGTATCTTTTGAGAATCCCATTCCGCCAAAAATTTGAATGCCTTCATCCGAAACAAATTGTGAAACTTCTGATCCATAAACTTTTAGAATTGCACACTCAATTGCATATTCACTAAATGCCGTTAATTCTGCTTCTTGGTGTGATTTTCCTTCAGCCAAAAGAGAATCGATCATATTTTCAATATCTTTTGCTGCTCTATAACTTCCTGCATCTATTGTAAAAGCTTTGGTACACATTTCAGCATATTTTTTCTGAATAGCTCCAAAATTTGAAATAGGTGTTTTAAACTGAATGCGTTCATTTCCATATTTAACAGATTCTGTAATAATTCTGCGGCTTGCATCAGCACAGGCAGCGCCTAATTTGATACGGCCAACATTTAAAGAATTCATGGCTATTTTAAAACCTTCGCCTCTTCCGGCCAACATATTTTCAACTGGAATCAATGTATCTGTAAAAAACATCTGACGCGTTGAGGATGACATAATTCCAAGTTTATTTTCCTCCGCACCCAAAGTAACACCGTTAGGATTATTTTTATCAAACTCCAAAATAAATGCGGTGATATTTTTATCATTTTCTATACGACCGAAAACAATAAATATTTCGGCAAAACCAGCGTTGGAAATCCACATCTTTTGTCCGTTAATTTTATAGTGTTTTCCGTCGGCAGTTAATTGGGCAGTAGTTTTTCCTGAATTGGCATCACTACCGGCACCTGGTTCTGTTAAGCAGTAAGCTCCAAATTTTTCACCTGAAGTTAATAAAGGTAAATATTTTTTTCTTTGTGCTTCTGTTCCATATAAATAAATTGGCATAGTTCCAATTCCCGTATGAGCACCAAAAGCTGTTGCCAATGAGCCTGTTGCCGAAGAAATGTAATCGGTAACCAACATAGTTGAAACAAAGCCCATTCCAATTCCTCCATATTCTTCAGGAATGGAAACACCTAAAAACCCCATATCTCCAGCTTTATGCATTATTTCTTCGGTGAATGCAAAATCTTTCTTTTCAAATCGTTCTTTATTTGGCCATACTTCACGGTCTATAAATTCAATAACCGCTGCTTTCATCATTTTTTGTTCTTCAGTGAACTCTTCCGATATAAAAATATCCTCCGATTTAATTTCTTTGATTAGAAATTCGCCTCCTTTTGTTGTTTCCATTTTAAGCCTCTTTTTAGTCCCCAGAGGGAAATTTCTACAAGAGAATGTAGTTTTTAAGTTAGATTTTTAATTTAAATTTAAACCTTCCCTTGGGGAAGGTTTGGACGTTTTTTTATTTTAATAATTCATAAACTCCGGCTGCACCTTGTCCTGCTCCAACGCACATTGTAACAATTCCGTATTTGCTCTTTCTTAATCGCATTTCATTAAATAACTGCACAGAAAGTTTGGCTCCTGTACAACCAAGCGGATGCCCCAAAGCTATTGCGCCACCATTCACATTTACAATTTCTTGATTGATGTTAAGTTCACGCATTACCGCTAAAGATTGGGAAGCAAACGCCTCATTAAGTTCAATTAAATCAATATCTTTTAATGATAGATTTGCTTGTTTCAATGCTTTCGGTATGGCTTTTAGAGGTCCAATTCCCATAATACGGGGTTCAACACCTACGGCGGCAAAAGAAACCATTCGAGCTATAGGTTCTATATTAAGTTCCTTCACCATTTCTTCACTCATCACCAATAAAAATGCAGCGCCATCACTCATTTGTGATGAATTTCCTGCAGTTACGCTTCCATTTGCGGCAAAAACCGGACGTAATTTTGATAATGCTTCAATGGTAGTTCCTTTACGAGGGCCTTCATCAGATGTAACAGTGTAATTTTTAGTTTGTTTTTTTCCGTTTTCGTCAATATAAACTTCTTCTATATTTATGGGAATAATGCCACTAGTAAATTTACCTTCAGCTTGTGCTTTTAAAGCTTTCATATGAGAATTATAGGAAAATTCATCTTGATCTTCACGAGAAACTTTGAATTGGTTCGCCACGGCTTCCGCAGTTAAACCCATTCCCCAATAATAATCTTCGTGGCCTTTTTTCGCAATTTTGTAATTGGGAGCTGGACGGTAACCGCCCATAGGAATATAACTCATACTTTCAACACCGCCTGCAATAATGCAATCAGCCATTCCGGATTGTATTTTAGCTACGGCAATACTAACAGTTTCTAAACCTGATGCGCAAAAACGGTTTACGGTCATTCCTGGAACATCATCAATTTTTAATGCTATTAATGAAATTAAACGCCCAATATTCAAGCCTTGTTCTGCTTCTGGCATGGCATTACCTACCATTACGTCATCTATTCGATGTTTATCCAGTTGCGGAAAATCTTTCAATAAATGTTCGATAGTTTCGGCAGCGAGTTCATCAGGACGTTTAAATCTAAAAATGCCTTTTGGTGCTTTTCCTACTGCTGTTCTGTATCCTTGTACTATATATGCTGTTTTCATTTTCCTATCCCTAACCCTTTCCAAAGGAAAGGGGATTTTACGGGTTATTTTTTAAAGATTATACATTCTATTTTATTTTACTCCTTCCCTTTGGGAAGGTTGGGATGGGATTTTAATTTTCCTATCCCTAACCCTTTCCAAAGGAAAGGGGATTTTACGGGTTATTTTTTAAAGATTATACATTCTATTTTATTTTACTCCTTCCCTTTGGGAAGGTTGGGATGGGATTTTAATTTTCCTATCCCTAACCCTTTCCAAAGGAAAGGGGATTTTACGGGTTATTTTTTAAAGTTAAACTTCATTTTTTTAAGTCTCCCCTTTGGGGAGATTTAGAGGGGAATTTAATTTCTCAAAGGTTTCCCTGTTTTTAACATGTGCTCAATGCGCTCTAATGTTTTGCGCTCGGTACATAAACTCATAAACGCTTCACGTTCCAGATCTAATAAATATTGTTCTGAAACATAAGCTGGTTCTGATAAATTTCCGCCAGCCATTACATAACCTAATTTATTGGCTATTTTTTTATCGTGCTCAGAAGCGTAATTGCCTTTTTCCAAGCTATCTGTTCCCACTAAAAACATTCCCAGAGCTTGTTGTCCGTAAACCAATGCTTTTTTAGGAATAGGTTGCGTATATCCGTCTTCCAAAAGTTGAATGGCGTGCCGTTTGGCTGTTGCGATTTGACGGTCTCTGTTGACCACAACAATATCTTTATATTCTTTAAAGAACCCTAAATCATAAGCTTCATAAGCAGAAGTTGCTACTTTTGCCGTAGCTACATTTATAAAATAATCACGCAATTTGTTTAATTTTATATCATCTTTTAAAACACCTTCAGAAGCTCTTAAAGCCATTTCTCTTGAACCAGCGCCTCCAGGAATTATTCCAACGCCA
>JBAZGP010000275.1:0-5069 GCA_041652835.1 Lutibacter sp.
TGCCACAAAATCATTTCCTGCCTCAAGAGTAGTAGGAACGGCTGTTTGAATTGTTGTAGCATCTTACGGCATGGCAGACCAACTATTCCAACCTTGGAACTTACCACCATTTTGTTTTCTAGAATAGTAATTAGTTACATTACTTACTTCTGCGATTAAATTAAAATTTTCTGTAATTTCTGCAGTGAATTTAGCGCTCAATCTATTATTATATTGATCATCATCATTCATAGATGCATTAGATAAATATCCTCCAGCACTACGGAAATTGTATCCTTTATAAGTTCCAAAATTAGGAGTGTATTGACCCCAACGAAGTGCGTAACCAAAATACCCTCCATAACCTGAATCATCAGTACCAGCACCACCATAATAATTAAATGGTTGTTTATATTCACTACTAATTGTCAGAACTTTAAAGTCACCCGTTAACCAATCGGTTAATTTTGTTGTAAAACCTAAATTGATATTTGTTCGTTTTTTTGTTTCTTGATTAACTTTCAACATTCCTTCTTGATCAGTAAGTGAAAATGAGGCGAAGAAAGAACTGTTTTCACCTACATTACCTTGTGCAGAAAAATTATGATACATTTGGAGTGCGTTGTCTGCATACAATTCTTTGTTGGTATCCCAAACTCTATAAAAATAAGGAGTACCATTTTTAATCTCCCAATCTTCACCGTAAATCATCTCATTACTGGTACGGTTATTGGCATAATTTTGTTTCCAGTTTTGAATTCCAGCAAGTAAAGTGTTATAGTTTGCTCCAAAAAACTCAGGTTCAGCACCATCTGTACGTGTTCCTGCGGCAATTAATCCAGGAATTTCTTCGGTTGGATCTAAGAATTTTAGTGTAGAGATTGCATTGTTAAAAGCGGTATTTCCACTATACGAAAATTTAATTTTTCCTTCGCCTGTTTTTCCTCCTTTAGTAGTAATAAGTATTACTCCAAAAGCAGCACGGGCTCCATAAACAGCAGCAGAAGCCGCATCTTTAAGAACAGATATTGTTGCTACATCATTAGGATTGATAAGTGATAAATCTGTTGGAACGCCATCAACCAATACCAAAGGCGCATCTGAACCATTTACAGTTCCAGATCCACGGATATTTAAGTTTGCTGCACGATTAATGTTTCCAGAGTTAAAACTTACATTAACACCTGGTGTACTACCTTGCAAGGCTTTATTAATGTCTGTTAAAGGTCTGCTTCCAATTGTCCTATCAACGTCTATCGATGCAACTGCTCCTGTTAAATTGGCTTTTTTCTGAGAAGCAAAACCCACAATAACGACTTCTTCTAATTTTGAAGTAGTCTCTGCAAGGTCAATATTGACTGTTTGCTGTCCTTCAATTTTAATTTGTTGCGTTTCATATCCAATAAAACTGAAACTTAGAGTTTGTCCTGATGATACAGCAATGCTATAGTTACCATCATAATCGGTTGAGCTACCATTAGTAGTTCCTTTAATAAGCACAGTAACTCCAGGCATTGGAGTTCCGTCTGCTTTGTTTTTTACAGTTCCAGTAATTGTTTTTGTTTGCCCAAATGTAATTTGAACAAACAAAACCAATAATGAAATAAAAAATAATTTCTTCATAATTATTTGGTTTTTTATGGTTGATAAGCAAATATATTTATTTATTGCATATAAATGCAATATTTAGTAATTTTTTTTTAAAAACAAACTCAATAACGCAAAATAATGCATTTCTTTAAAATCTGGCTTTTGTTCGCTAATTACAAATTAAAATATGTCTAACTATTGCAGTCGAGAATAGATCCCTGCTTTTGAATTAAAATATTTGATATATTTGCTGCAAATTTTTAATTTTTAGAAGATGCTGAAAGCCGAAAGACATAAATATATAATGACTAAACTTATTGAAGAACAAAAGGTTATTACAGCAGATTTGGCTTTGGCGTTAGATTTGTCAGAAGATACAATAAGGAGGGACTTAAATGAATTAGACAGCATGAGACAGCTTGAGAAAGTTTATGGTGGTGCTATACTAATTACAGAAAAGTCTGTTGACGTTTTTAATATTAATATAAGTGCTGAGGAAGAAAAGAAAAAAATTGTTACGAAAGCATTGTCTTTGTTACATGATGGACAGGTTGTTATAATGAGTGGAGGAAGTACGAATTTAGTTTTTGCAAAGTTAATTCCTTTAGATTTAAAGGTTACTATTTATACCTATAGCTTACCAATAGCGATGCAGTTATCTCAGCATCCTAATATAGATTTAATATTTATAGGTGGAAAAATGCAGAAAAAGGCAATGGTTACTATAGGGTTGGATGTAATCCAGGTTTTATCAAAGATTAAAGCAGATATTTGCTTTATTGGTGCTAGTAGTATTAATGTAAAACAGGGTTTAACAGAAATTGGGTATGAAGTTTCGATTGTTAAAAAGGCAATGATAGAATCCTCTGACAGAGTTGTCTCGATGTTTTCTTCTAATAAATTGAATACTAAAATGCCACATGTCGTTTGTGAGCTTAGTCAGTTAGATACCATTGTCACCGATTTAGATCCAGAAGATTTTAGGTTGGAAGAATATAGAAAGTCGGGAATTTTTATATTATAATTTGGGATTTATTAGTGTTAAATGCATTATTATGCGTTATTTGATTTTTATCCTATTAAATAATGCATAATAAAATATTTGTTCTTTTTTTTTTGCATATATTTGTTAAACTATTATTTTTAACTTGAATATATAGTATTTTATATTAAAAAAACAATAGCAGCAATTAAATGTCAATCACCCCTCAATTACCACAATCTTTTGAAGAGTCTTTTAAAAGAGAAAGACCCAAAGGAAAAATTCATTCCAAACAATTTTTGGATGCAAAGAAAATAATAAAGATTTATGGACTCTGTTATCAAAAATCATGGAGTACCATTGAAGTTACTTTTAGTATGCAAATGGTGAAGATACCTTGTTTCCTAAAATTCGTGCAACTGAATCCACAATAATAATTGAGGCTGCGGGAACGAGTTGCCGTTATCAAATTTTTGATGGCACCAAAAGAACATCATAGCATCCAGTGATAATTTAGCGAGATTGTTTGAAATATATTTTTGAATTTGATTTTATTTTAAGTTTTAGGATAAGTGTTTGCTTTTCTTAAAAATGGCAAGTGCGCTAATTTTATTTTTACTCAATTATACGATTTGTTTTGATTGAAAATAGTCTTTTAACTTTGGAAAAAAAATATACACTCATTATAATAATTACGCCTATTGGCTAAATAATTACTTATGAAATATCTATATTCAACCATCTTGTTTATTTTTTTAATGGTGTCTGGTTTTTCTCAAAATAATGAAAAATCTGAAAAAATTAAGTTTGTGCAGCTTACTGATTTACATGTTTCTGTGGGAAATGAAAATGACTTTTTGTTGCAAAATATTGTTAAAGAAATTAATAATTCGGATTATGAATTTGTTGTAGTCACAGGAGATTTGACTAATCTTGGTGCAGATGATGAACTAAAACGGGTTCATTCTATTCTTGCTAATTTAAAAATTCCATATTATGTGATTTCTGGAAATCACGAAACGAATTGGAGCGAAAGTGCTGGTTTGACTTATAAAAAACTATGGGGTAATGATCGATTTGTATTTTCTAAAGGAGCGTATTTTTTTGTAGGTTTTCCGTGTGGTCCTTACATGAAAATGGGAGATGGATTTGTAAAGCATGAAGATGTTATATGGCTCGATAAAACATTAAAAGACAGTCTTAAAAATAGTAATAAAAAGGTATTAAATTTTGCGCATTACCCATTGGATAATAGTGTTAGTAATTATAAAGAAGTACTTTCTGTTTTAGAGAAATACCCTACCGTAGCCAGTTTTTGTGGTCATGGTCACACGTTAAAAAAATATGATTTCTCTGGCTTGAGTGGTGTTATGGGAATATCCATTACGTCACGCGATGGAAAAACAAAAAGTTACAATGAGGTTATCATCAGTAACGATAGTATTAGTATCTATCAGAAAGAGATAGAAAAACCAAGCGTTTTTAAATTTTCAATTCCGTCAAAACCTTCAAAAGTTAAAATATTAAATAATAATTTAGGAAGTGATTTTCCTCCTTTTATAAAAGATATTGCGTCTATTTATAGTGTTCCTTGTTTTGATAAAAAGAGCATTTATTTTACTAATTCTATTGGAGAGATTCAATCGGTTAATTTGAAAAATAAGATTTTGAATTGGAAAATAGAAACAGGAAATTCAATTTATTTCTCACCAATAATTGTAAAAAGTATTCTTGTTGTTGGTACAATTGAAGGGAATGTATTGGGATTTGAAAAACAATCAGGTAACAAAAAATGGAATGTTCCAGTTGGTGGAGTTTTGGTAGGTTCACCAGTTGTCGAAAATGATAAAATTTATACGGCGAGTTCTAATACATTTATTTGTATCGATGCTGTAAGTGGTCAAGTAGTTTGGCAAAATAAATTGCCGATGTCTTATTCGCAAGGAAGACCTTTGATACAAGGTGATAAAATTATTTTTGGAGCATGGGATACCCTTCTTTATTGCTTAAATAAAAACACAGGAGAACTTCTTTGGAAATGGAATAATGGTAATGACAAACAAGTTTTGTATTCGGCAGGAAACGTAAATTTAGTTTCGTCTAAAAGCAGACTTTATTTTGTTACTCCCGAACGTTTTTTGACAATTTTAGAAATGAAAAGTGGTAAAACACTTTTGAGAACTTCTAAATGGAAAGTTAGAGAATCTATGGGAAAAAGCAAAGACGGAAAGTGGTTTTATGCTAAAACGATGAATGGAGAACTTTTAAAATTACCTCTTAATGATGATTTGGAATTAACTGAGGAAAATTTGGTTAACCATAGCAAAGTTTTAGATTTAAAAATTGGATATGAGCACAATCCTGCGCCAATACTTGAAATTAATAACAAGATATATGTAGGCAGTCGAAAGGGAGAAGTTATTATAGTTGATTCTGAAAAATTTGAGATTATTAAATCAATTCATATAGGGAATTCTGGTGTAAACGGATTTTCAGTTGACAATCGGGGAAGAGTTTG
>JBAZGP010000276.1:0-5068 GCA_041652835.1 Lutibacter sp.
GGTAGCCGAGATAACCTTTTCAGCTATTTCCTTATTCCACTCCCGTGCGTTACGGGCTGTGAATTCAATGACTTGCTGAATGGTATCTTTGACTATTTTGGAATTTTTAAACTCTTCCAGATTATATGAAAAAAGAACTTCATCTTTCCCGTTTTCTTTAGTGGTGATTTCAATTTTATCCAAGCCATTTTGAATAGCTTGAAGATCACGCTCAATTAACGGTTTCATTTTATCATAGTTAGCTTGCGCCAATTCAGATTGTTTTGTTTTTTCTGCCGTAAGATCAATTGGCACGGGAACCTCTATTTCTGATTTGAGTTTATTAAACTCTTCTCTTGCTTCTTTTGCCATAGCTTTAATAGCTATTTTTACAGACTGATCCTGTTCATCAAAAGATAAATCTTTGTCGTACCCGGTTTTTTTACAGACAAAATCATAAGCATCCGATTCACTTTCAAATATCTCTCCTTTTGAATCTTTTAATAACTCTTTATAAGTTATAATTTGTAACACGTCCATCTTTTCAATATCATTGGTTAATACCTTTGATAAAATGGATGAGTCAAGATCAGGGTATTTGATAAGCAACTGATTTTCGATATATTTATCTTTATTCGCGAAGAATTTCAGGGGATTAATTGCTTTTAATTCAGATTGAGCCTTTTCATAATCTTGCTGTAACTGATCAAACTTTTTTATTTTTTCATTCAAAGAATTCTTAAACGTGTTAAGACCTTCATCATCCTTAATTTCAGTTTCAAACTGCTCTGATAAGTATTTGTACTTATCAAATGTTTCTGGAACTACCGGATCTTTTTCCGTTGTTTTATCTTCAATTGGTTTTTCCGGTTCAACAACGGGATCAGGAACTTGTTCCACCGCTAACTTTGTAGCAATTTCTTCAAGAGTGCCCTGTACGATTTTATGTTCTTCTGCCATTTTGCTGTTGTTTTAATTAAAGAATACAAAAATAATATCATTAGTAAAGCTATTTCAAGTCTTCAAGATTTATTCGTCTTGTTTTTCTGCCAATTTGGCCTGTTTTTTATCTTCAATTTCCTTTGCTGTTTCAGATTTCACGGAATCGGTATTTTTTTGCGCGTCAGCTTTAATTTGGGCGATGATTTTGTTTGTTTCTGATTTTATACTCTCCGTGGCACTTTCTTTTTCTTTTCTTGCACATTCTTGTAAGGCAGTAGCCTGTAACAGTCCTTCATTTTTCAACTTTTGAAGTTCCATGTCTCGCTCGTGTTTTTTCCTTGCTTCTTCTTCTTTAAGTTGTGCTGCCTGTATGGCAGACTGTTGCATTAAATCATTTTGTTGTTGAGAGTTGTCTCGTGCTATTTTTTGCGCTTCCCTTATATTTCTACGTCTACGATATTCAAATTCAAGTTCGATTTGTGACATGGGAATACCGGATTCTAATCTTCTGATTAATATTAATGCCTCGAGTCCGGTTAATCCATTTGTATTACCATCTCGATCTACTGAAATTGCTTTTTGTATTTCTTGAATCATTTGTTGCTTTTCGAGTTCACCGGGTCTTACATCAAGTCTTATGGCATATTCCGTCATATCACGGTTAGCCTCCATAAGTACCTCGATATCGAATTCGCCAACAACCATGGCATATTGTTTTCGACTGAAATGATAAGCGTGAATACAAATATGAATAAGTCTACAAATATTTTTTGCCATACCAAGTTTCACGCTCATGTATCCATCAAGAAGGGGCTTGAGTATAGATGAAACAGCGGAAACGGCCATTTCAGTTGTTCCAACGGGAGCGTTTGGATTGGGGGTACTTCCAAGCATAATGGGATTAATACCCGTTATACTCTCCACCATTTTCATGTTGAACTGGAAAGCAGCCATGATATCAACAAAAATTTGACCCATGCCACCCTTGAATTCATTTAGTGGCATGTTTTGAAGAGTTTGCGTCCCGGTAGAACTAATACGAGAATAGAACCCGATACCTGTATCCATGAACCTACGCAGGGCGGTTTCTTTATCGTCTTCCTTGTTACCGGTATCACCGCCAATAGCAACATTAGCAAGCATATCCGCATCTATCCAGTACCCGCTATTAACAGAAAGGGCAAGGGCGTTAAGATATTTAAGCCATAATACCTGGAAGTTATGGAATAATGGTATAAGTTGTTCTATAATGCTTTTGCCATCACCAACATAGAAGTGATACGGGAGTCTTGTTTCTCCCATTTGATCGTTGGCCTTACCCCAATTATATATATCATTAGTACCTATGATCCATGTTGCATTATACACGAAACGTTTACGACTAAACTTTTCCTTTTTACCATAATTTTCATCTATTTTTTCCGTGTAATCAACCCTGAATATTTTTGAACGGTACTTTGTTTTTTGTTCTACAAATTTTTCATCTTCATTGTCTATCCAACAACAATCCATGACAGGTACTTTGAAGAAATCGAATTTTCTAAATCCATTTACATCTTTACCCGTGTAATTTTTCCATTCAGATTGTTGTGGATTACCCATGTATCCACAAAACATAAAAGCAAGAGCCTGTAAATCTTCTTCCGTCTTATCAGGGAAATACTGTAAAATTGTCGAAATACTCTCGTCCCTGAATTCATAAGCCCATTCGGAACTACGACAATCATTGTATTCTGAATACTGACAACCGGCACGGGCGGGATCAACAACACGACTTCTATATTTACCTACTTCTGGATCATAATATTCCCTGACACCCATAACATTTAAGGCAATAATATCACGATATAGCCTGTCCTCTATTACTTTCCATTCTGAAATATCAGTAGTATGAGTTATTAGTTTTTCCATGACACGGGCAAAAGCCGGTTTAAATCCCCCCATGTCATTATATAGTTCAAGTTCTTCCTGGTTTTCCGGTATGAAATCCGGTGTTTGCATATCAAGTCCAACTACTTGATGAGCCTTTTTTAATATATCAATGTTTTGTGATGTAACCCACAAATCAAGTTTGGCATCTTCAATTTTAGACTTACTCAGGGCATCAATGGGATCGGCTGAAATATCTGTTTGTGTCTTGGTTAACGTTCCGATCATCGAGTTTACTATCTTGGATGCCGGGGACATTATTTGCCAAAGAGGGCGCATGAATCCCTTAGCCCTTCTTGAATTTCCAACATATCCAAGAGTTTTATCGAAAATAGCATTATCTTCAAGTTTTTGTTTTGATAAATACCTTTTATAGAAATCCTCGTCTTGCATACCATTAGCAAAGGCCCGAAGTTGAGCAAATTTCTGAACCGATGAATATGTTAAATAAGCGCCTCCCCTGAAAATAGTGGAATATTCAAATTGACAATTTTTCAAGAAATAATCATATGTCTTGTTGGGATTTGGTGTTCTAATAACTTGAAAAGTATCGTTAAGATATTTTGGATCTTCAAACATGGATAACAATTTGGAATACAAAAATACTTAACAGACAATGCTATTTCAAGACAACAAAAAATCTCAACAATCACCCGTTGAGGTTTTTTATGTTAATATAAAAACATCAAAATTAAGGGTAGTGTCTCAGTTTGATTTTTTTAATGCTTTACCGGGCATGTATAATGTTGTATCTTTGCTTTTAAACTTAATAATATGGCAAAGATAGCAAGACCAAGAGATATTAACCAAAGGGCAAAACAAATCGTTGACATCGCCACCGGAGAAATACAGGAGGTAGATAACGGAAAGAATCCGGCAGCGGTTGAATTAGGTCGGTTAGGCGGGATTAAAGGCGGCAGGGCCAGGGCTGAGAAGTTAAGTCCGGAAAGGAGGAGGGAGATAGCTAAAAATGCGGCAGCCAAGAGGTGGGGAAAATGAAAAAATGTTAAATTATAAAATCAGCGTGTTCTTTTAATACTATTTTAATTTGAGTCTGTCCCATTGCGTCAAGATAAACAAGTAAACCCTCTTTTCGTGCAAGTTTCATCGGGGAAACAAAATCTGAATCTCCAGCAATTAGTACAATTTTATCTACTGTTTTTTTTGAAGACATCCAGGCAATATCAAGTCCAATTTTCATATCAACACCTTTTTGTTTAAAGTCGGGCTTTGGCGAGTTTTCTGGATTGTCCATATTAATCTTCCAGCCATTAAACGATAAATCTCCAAGTTTTAATGCAATTTGATTCATTGTTTTCAGCTCGGTTTGGAATCTGGAAGCTGCATTAAATGCTGGATGTTGTCTAAAATCTATTTGTGTGCCATCTGGCTTTCTTTCGGTGTCCCCATAAGGTCTACAATCATAATAAAAAACCCTAAATAATATATCCTGCGAAGTAGTATCATAAGTTTGCGTTAAAGCATTAATTCGGGTCATTATATCCCGAATATAATCACCAACCTGTGCTGCGTGTGGTTCGGCATGGTTAATTATGCAGTACCTTTTTCTAAAAAATGCTCCATCAAATAGAATTGCAACTTTGTAAATGTTCATAACATAAAATTTTAAAATGAAACTGCCGCAATCCATTCTACATAGACCACGGCAGTTATTTTTTTGCCGACCTATCGGCGCTCGGATTTTAACTTGGATCACAAATGTACAACAATTACTCATTCAAAGTCAAGAAATAATAAAAAATGGTAACTATATACCAGTTGGCACCTTAAATTATTGAATTGGGATTTGGTAAACGATTGAAGGATATTAATCCTTTTTTTTGTTTACCTTCTTTGGCTTGGGGTTGCCTTTAACAGACGCCTTGATTAATTCTTCAAGTGTTGCATTAACCTTTAGGGGTTGTTCTTTGGTTGGTTTTTCCTTCTTATTATTATCCATTAATAAAAAACAGGTTTACTTCCACGAATTAATAATCTGCAAACAAACGGATCTTTATTTTTTTTGCAAATTTGTTTTATTTCCTCCCATCTATCAATAATTGTCCTATACATTGTTACAAAATCATATCCACTTGGCAAACTAATAATAAATACTGAAATGCCTTCATCTTTAATTAACTGAAATTCGTTTGCTCGTGTCTTTAATTTTAAATCATGGGTTATCCAAATTCCATTTGCTTCTTTGAGTTTCTTGATT
>JBAZGP010000277.1:0-5051 GCA_041652835.1 Lutibacter sp.
TGTTTATTTCTTTAGGTGTTAATGCCCACGGATTGTTGCTTCCATAAAGTGCTTTCATTTTAATCCCCTTGATATCTTTATCTAATCAGTTGATTAGTTGTAAAATTTTTTCCGGTGGAATATTCCACGGTTTTTCGTTCATTTTATTTTACTCCAAACTTTTCAAATAATTTAGCGATAGTGAAACTTTAGCTATACAATATATACAATAGAGTCTAGGTGCTGGGGCTTCGTTTGGTAAATGATGTTTTGGTTCATAGCAGTTATCTTCTAAGTATTTAATGAGTTTACATTGTGCCAATTTTGCTACATTTTTATCATGTTTAAAATTAGGTAATGTATTACCGCCGTTTTCAGGTAGTTCATTTATGGTAATTTGTATAATATCATTGTCTTGAAGTTCCCACGGTTCTAATTCTACTTTACCATTCATTATTTTACTCCAAAACTTTTCTTCAATTCTTTTAAACACACTTGACAATCTAAACGTTTTTCGTAATAATTTAAGCCATGTTTTTGTGCTTCATCTAAATGAATATGGCAAGGTTGATAAAGATATTCAGCTAAATATCTTTGAAATTCCAATCCTAAAGTCGCACCAACAAATTCACATTGTTTGATGGAGTCAATTGATTTTTCGGCAAGATATTGATCCGCATCGTATTGTGTCATTGCATCATGTGCCAATCTTTTAAAAATATCAACACTCGGTTGCCATCGATTTAACTCTATTTTGGTATTCATTATTCTATTCCTAAATCATTTAGAATTGCGTCCCATTCTTCTTGATGTGCGTCAAAACTATAATAATGGCAAGGTGTTGTTCCGTCATCTTCAAATCCATCATCATAACTTGTAATATACATTAAGACATCTTTTAAGTAAGTCATAAGATGTTTCTGCCCGATTTTAATTAAGGCTTGCCGACATTCGCCACACTTCATATCATTATTTATATCCAATTCGTTGAGTAGTTGTGCGATTTTTTCAGAGGAAAGTTCCCACGGCTTTAAATTATTTTCGTTCATATTTTACTCCATCATCATTCTAAAGGCTTTAATAACTATCAAAGTCTGTAGTGTTATTCTGAAATTACGGTTAGTTTTTGTGTCCATGTATCGTGCAATTTTTAATAAGGATTGCGCCATTTTACTTTCCATTTTTTGTTTTTGAATTTTTATTTACCACATTATTCCAAATCAAGAACATAATCATTACAACAAGTATAGCAATTAAAAGTTTGTAAAATCCATCAGTATATTTAACTCCAACATAAGATATAGATATTAGTGTAATTGATAATATAATTCGCATGAACATTTTTATTTTACCCCTTTATTTTGATGCATCTAAATTAAATTCTCTTTTTATACTATCGTTGGGTATGAATACGTCATATCTATTTACATTTGTGTAGTCATACTCGAATAAAATAAAAGTCCAATTTGTAAAACCCCTCTTTACTATATATCTGGATTCGTCAACTTTTATTAATCCATCTGTGCGATTTTCTTCGTGAATATAAGTTTTGTCTGCGGAAATTTTATCAAGTTGATATGTTCCATCGTTTAATTTTTTATAGAAAAAATAACAAGGATTTTCTTTATAGCTCCCTCCGAATAAATAATAGTAGCCATTTCCGAGGGTTGTGTCCTTCATGGATATTATATTAATTTCGTAGTTTACCTTTATAATATCTTCATCAGTTGCGCTTGAAAAAAACCCTGAAAATAGAAAAAAACAAAAGTTAAAGGATATACAGAGAAATATCCCAAAAGGTAAAAAGTCAGTATCACGATATTTTAAACCTAAAATAATGATTGCCACAATTATCACTGATGCAATTATTAAAGTATACATTTATTAACTCCTTGCTAAAAAATATTGCCCCAAAAATTAATCAAAAAGTTTGAAAGTCGATGGTCATATAGGGCATCGTAAATCATCAAAGAAAAGCCTATACAACAACTCATAACTATTGCCGTAATTAATAGTTGCCACTTGTGTTTATCTATCCATTCCAGAAATGGCGTCATTTATTTTCTGTCCAACTAAAAATTTTATTACGTGCATCAAGGATTTTAGTATGACATTCTTTTAAAATAGGTTCATATTCGCTTATTATTGTTTGCCATTTTTGAATAAGGTCTTTGCGTTCCTCTGCACAAAGTTTGCAGATTTTTGTTCCATCTATCCCTATTCCACAATCGGGGCAAAAATCTTTACCGCATAATGGACAACGTTTTAAATTTTCACCAGCATCAGAATGACCACCGTATGCCCAATTTTCTTCAACATCTTCTTGACCACATATATCACAAAAATATACTGTTTCAGTTGTGCGTTTTTCTTTTTTCACTTCTTCACTTCCTTATCTGTATGACCTTTACGTATTAAAAGTCGTAGCTTCATTTTACTATACCTTCCTCATGTCTATAAAATAACAGGCGACCAAAAAATGCAACAAAGATTGCGATTACAATATTTTCTATCAACGATTCTTTAGGTGAATTATGAAAAATAAAATAAGTAATTGATAAACTTGAAAGATAAGCTATGATAAAGTGATAAACGAAATGTATTATAAAACCTCTGGAACATATTCTTTTAAAAGTTCTGCTCATTTTTCACCTCACAAAGATATTGTTTATGATTTTTCCATAGCATCAAGATTTGATGGTGTTGCAAATTCAATGTTGATGTAATACAAAATATATTCTTTATCCCTATAACATTCTTCTATGTAATGACGGTTTATTAAAGCATCTATGGTTGATGTTGCTACTCTATAACTTATTCCGTTAGTTTGAATTATTTGAAAGCGTCCGATATCTTTAATCCATTTTAATTGATGGCCTTGACGCATGGCTTTTATGATTGCCTGTTGAGGCTTTGATAGTTCGCTATATTTTAACATTTGTAAGGCTCCTATTTATAAAGTCAACATTTGTTCAGGTGTTTTAAATTCTATTTTAATTCCTTCAGACTTTTCAATTTCAAATTGTCTTTTTAGAGCACTTCCATCAAAACCTATCTGCGAAACCATGATTGCATTTTTAACTGGCTGTTTAACTAACGGGTGCAGTTTTATGTTCGTTAAAAATTCACTTACAAGCGGATATTTTACAAGATAAGTCTTAGTTTGTATAGGAGTACCATCTTGCATAATTCCATCAACACCTTTATCTGGATAAGGTTTTGTTGCCTTATAAAATTCATTAACCCAGGCTTCAAAGTCCGAAGGGTTTAATCCTTTTGCTTCGTCAAAATTACGGGTTATATATTTAGAATCACATAAGGCTTTACCAAATAAAGAAGATTGGACATCTTTTCTATTTATTATTACGTCATAAGCAAATTTACTAATGTCTATGCCAACCCATTGTCGATTAAGTTCACCAGCGGCAACTATGCACGTTCCACAACCACAAAATGGATCAAGTACAAAATCACCTTCGTTGCTTGATGCATTAATTATTCGTTTTAAAAGTGCAAGCGGTTTTTGAGTTGGATAACCGACTGATTCCTTAGCAGCTTTTACATAATTAAATGAAAGAATATCATTCCATACATCAATAATAGGTTCGCCTTTATCATCGTTAAAATAAACCTTATTGCCTCTTCGTGTAATCCTATATAATCCTTTATCGTCAGAATATTTATAATTTTTATTATTAAATTCAACACTATGCGGAGTGTATTCTTTTTTAAAAATATAATTACTCGTCTTAGTGTAATAAAATATAATGTCATGTGCTCGTATCCAATTATTTGCCTTAGTTTTATATCCTGCCACATTTAATGATGCTGTATTCCATATCAATTCACGTC
Organism: Lutibacter sp.; assembly: GCA_041652835.1. Lineage (GTDB taxonomy): Bacteria > Bacteroidota > Bacteroidia > Flavobacteriales > Flavobacteriaceae > Lutibacter. The sequence goes on from JBAZGP010000277.1 coordinate 3,832, forward strand.
TAAAACAACCCACATCGAAAATTTCATCCATAATCATTTTTAAATAGTGGCTTGCTTTTTCATCACAATGCAAATAAATGCTTCCAGTTTGTTTTAAAATCTTATGGCAAAGTTGCAAGCGCTCCATCATATAATATAGATAACTTGCAAAGTCTGGACGTTGTAAGGCAATATGTTTTAACCATTCTGGGGCATTATCCCTCATAGTTTGCGACTTACTTGCCCAAAATTTGCGACTATCTTCATAACTTACTTCCATAGCTCCAGGTTGCCAAAAACCTTTCTGAACTTTGCCTGTAAAAAATGGTGGGTCTAAGTAAATCAGGTCTATACTTTCAGGTTCAATATCATGTTCCATCACGAATTTACAATCACCATGATAAAATTTATTCATTTTTATTTTACCTCACTTGGATTATAAATTATTTCATTGGTATCTAAGTCTATGATATTAACTATAACTTTATCTCTTAATAATGTAAAAATATCATCAGCTACTTTTTGTGCCTTTTCAAATTTATCATATTGTGGTTCTCGAACAAGCTCCTCAGTTTTATCAGGTTTAATTTCATAAACAACTACTTTAAACATTATTTTCTCCATTATTTTTTATAATGTAATCAAGTGCTTTTTTAATATCATCTTCTCTAACATATTTTGCAAATTCTGGATTATGATCTAAATAATCAACTGTAGTTGAGGCATCATGGATTGATTTGGCAAGTTCACTTTTTCGTTTTGCATGTTCCCTACGTTTTTTTATTTCTGCATATTTTTTTTCACGTTCTATTTGAGGTATTTCTTCCTCATCCCAATGCTTAAAATGCAACACATTATTTTCGAGTTGTTCAAGTATATCATATTGTGGATTGATTAATTGATTAATACTTATCTCTAAATCTTCCTTTGTAAAACTAATTAAGTCAGCAAGAGTTTCAATTTTATAGCCGTGGTCTTTATACTGTTCGATGTATCCTTCACGTTGACTACGTGTGGCTAACGCTCTTAAAAATATCCATGCCCTTATATCTTTATCTGATAAATCTCGGAAGTTAGAATCTAAAATAAAAGTATGATGCAATTGCCCCCACGGTTTTGACATGCCTACCTCACTTATTGCTTGTGTTCACGCTCAAAACTACCGATGTAAATTGATAATGCCTCACGAACTAAGTCTGATTTTTCACGCTTAGTAATTAAGGACATATTATTCAACCTAT
>JBAZGP010000278.1:0-2256 GCA_041652835.1 Lutibacter sp.
GGGGCAGGGTGATGTAGAGACTAATTGCGTGAATACCTAGAAAACCATGAAAATCCGTGATTTGAAAATGCGGATGTGTTAAGAGCATACAGGAGGCGAAAATTTGTGCACCCAATTTGGTGAACGGACTTAAAATAACTAAATCATCTTTGAGTCCCACAAAAAACAAGATTACGACTCCAAAAATGAGGGACATGGACTTCAGTTCTAGGTCGTGTTTTTGGAGAAAGAAGAATCCAAAAATCAACGCGATGAAGAAGGAAACACCACCGAGACTGGGCGTTTTTTCTTGGTGTGAGCTGCGACTATTTGGATTGTCCATTAATTGCTTGCATTTGACAATACCAATGATTTTTGGCAGCAAAAGTAAGTTCAGCACGAAGCTTCCAAGCAAGAGAGATATGGCAAGAAAAAGGTTCAATTCGTTTGGTTAGTTAAATAAGGTAGACAAAAGTAATTAAATTTAATTTTCAGTTGTAAAAAAGTTAACATTTTGATCAAGTTTTACGCGTTTTTACGTAGTGTTTTTGCTTTTTATAAAACTCATAACTACACTTTAACCTTAGTTAGAGGTACATTTAAAAACAAAATTGTGCAAATAAGAAGATTTAAATTGTGCAAAACATAGGTGTATTATTGTGCAGATTTAAGGATTATTGTTTATTGTTGACATGGTATTAAGCTTTCCGAATTCTGTCATCCTAACTAGTTTAAAAAAAACTGATTTTATGTACTTTAAGTTCATTTAGAGTGTTTTAAATAAACTTGTTTTGGTGAAGCTTTTTTCAACTATCAAACCATTGAAGCACTTGCATTTCAAAATGTGAAAAAATCAACGATTTTTTGTGATAAGTCAGGAGGTTCGAAGCGTGCCATTCCGAACAGGAGAAAGCCATTTACTCTTCGGCGACACTGGGATTCCTCGTCGTTATACTCCTTCGGAATGACAGTGTCCGTATGTGGAAAATGTTATTTAGATAACTTAAACTTCTCCTTTAACACATAGAAAACAAATGTTGGTGTTGAAACAAAATTTCGTTTAAATAACCGCCGTGGCTCTTTGACAAGTCTTATAAACCATTCCAACCCTAGTTTAATCCAAAATGGATGTGGTCTTTTAACCGTACCGGCATAAAAATCAAAAACTGCACCTATGGAACATATAAGCGATGCATTTAAATTGTTTTTGTTACTGTGCACCCATTTTTCTTGCTTTGGAGCAGTCATTCCAACAAATAGCACATCAGGGTTGAAACTATTCACCTTACCACACATTAATTCGTTGTCGCTTGTATTAAATTCAGCTTTGTATGGTGGAGAGAAACTGCCAACTTTAACATGCGGAAACTCTTGTTTAATTTTATTCGCTATTTTAACTAATGTTTCTTCTGATGCGCCAAGAAAAAAACAACTTCCATTCTTTTCTTCCAACGATTGCATCATATAGATGAATAAATCAAAGCCTGCAATTTTTTCAATTTTATTCTTATTGAGAAGCCGTTCTGCCCAAACAATACCGATTCCGTCAGGAAGTAAAACATCTGATGCTTGCAATGCTTGTTCAAAATCTTTGTCTTGTTTTGAAACACAATAACTGTGCGGATTAATGGTGTTTATGACTTTTATAGATGAAAAATCAATTTGGTTTAATGGTTTTATATTGACGTTATAATTTAATAACATGAATAGAATTTAATTTAAAGATTTTAAAATTGCAGTAAAATTTGTTTCAAAGGAAGTAAGTGTGTATTCCTTTTTAAATTTTTCACATCCTGCTTGGCCCATTTCTTGCCTTAAGGCTTCGTTATTAATTAATAGTTCAATCTTTTCTGCTAATGCTACTGCATCTTTTTGTTTTACTAAAAAACCTGTTTTTCCATTTTCTACTATTTCTGGAATAGCACCTTCGAAAGTAGAAACTACAGGAAGTGAAAACTGCATTGCTTCGAGTAAAACTAAGCCGAAAGTTTCATTATATGTTGGAAACGAAAATATATCACTATTAAAAAAGTATTTGTTTTTTTCATCACCAGTTTTTTTTCCTACATAATGTACATTCTCGGTTAGACCTTTGACGTTTATTAATTCTTCAATAAATCTGGAAGTTATTTCTCCTTCGCCACCAACATATGTACAATGAAAATCAATTCCTTTATTTTTTAAAATTTCACATGCTTCCAAATGAACTAGAACTCCTTTTGATTCAATGAGGTTTGATAGAAATAATATCTCACTTGGCTTACCTAAGGCTTTCAC
>JBAZGP010000278.1:2266-4427 GCA_041652835.1 Lutibacter sp.
AATCCCTGATTAATTACTGGTATTCCATTTGGACAAATATGAACAAGGTTTCTAGGTACATACTTTTGGATATCTGAGAATAAATGTTCTGAAAGTAAGATTACATTAGCATTTTTAAATATTGCCTTGTATAACAAATTATCCAACCATTTATCTTGACGGCTGCTTACACCTTTGTTATGAAAGTGATACACCATATTTGATCCTAGCAACTTAGCAACAATTACAACCAAGGCATCTTTGTAAAAACCTACACCTTTTGCTGTGAGTGTTAAATAGACATAATTGGGACGGAAAAGAATGATTTGTGAAATTGTTTTTCTTATTACACCAAAATAGCGCCACCATTTTTTCAATCCACCCTTTCCTATTTCATCGATGGAACGCGACGTACTTAAATTGATGTATTTCGTGTCAAAGGCACCATTTATTGTTTTAGAATCCTGAATGTATTTCCCAACCATAGCTGCGCCATGAATAGGAGGTGGTAGATGAAGGATAAAAAGGATTTTAATCATTCTTAGAACTAATCAAAAGCGTATAAATTTCATTGATTTTTGCAATCTTTTTTGGCCAACTAAAATCGGATGCCCTAATTACCGCTCCTTCACTCAAGCTCATCCTATAAGACTCATTCTTATACAATTTTTCTATCGCATCAGCAATTTCTTTACTGGCTTTTTTAGGAGTAGTAGGAGCTATTTTAATACCACATTCATTATTCACAACATCTGCAAAACCGCAATGGTCTAAGCAAATAATAGGTAAACCATAAGATAATGCCTCAAGCGTAACCGTTGAAGTTAAATCGCTAATACTCGTTATTGCTAATACATGACCTTTACTCATTACATTAAGAGCTTCATCTTGCTTTAGCCAACCATGCCATGTTATGTTTTTCATTAAACCAAGTGAATTGGCTAAGGACTTCCATTCGTTTGTCATTTCTCCTTTTCCTAAAACATGTAATTCGAATGGAGTTTCTATTTTATTTAGTGCATATAGTAAAAGAGAAAGATTTTTACCTGGTGTATGAAATCCACTCCATATTATTTTAATAGGTTCATTTTCTTTACGCGCACTTCGTTGAATTTCTTTAACAGTATGTTGTCCAACTTCGTTAATTATTGTGGAATCAACTTTCCATAACTTTTTAATTAAATAGTGGGTATTAGGTGTTGCCGCAATTAGAGAACTGTTTAGTCTTTTCGCTGCAAATTTTGGGCGTAAATAGAAATTCCGTTGCCATAAATTTAAAAGATTTCTACCGCAGTAAAATATAAATCCTTTTACACCTAAACTGGGTAAAAACGACCAAGGTGAATTTTCTAAACCTCCAATTGGACCCCAAACAAAAGGTTTGTTTATTTTCCATAAATAACCAGGTTCTCGATAACCCACCATATTTAGTTGATGAACAATATCAAAATTTTCAATTTCATCAAGCTGTAAGGCAAGTTTATATGCTTTTTTTTGCCACACTTTGTAAAACCAGTAATAAGATGGAGGCCAGATTTTTCGCAATTTTCGGTTTCTCTTTTTATGAATAAAGTAAAAATGCAAGTTTTTTTTAAGTTCTGGATTTTCAGCTAAATAAGCGTTGATTTCAGATACCCATTTTTCTTGTTCTGTAATTACATGAACTTCATTTGTTTCGCTAAGTCCTTTAACAAAATTCCATCCCATACCTGGTTCAGATCCACGGTTAGGGCTACACGCGTAACATGAGATTAAAACTTTAAGCTTTTTCGACATATTCTAATAGTGCTTTATAATTTGAAATTAGTTTATTAGTGCCTTTATTTAGTTCAAATTCAACTTTTAGTTTTGCAAATTCTATTAAGTAACTTTTCCAATCTAAACTATTTTTAGACTTAAAATAGCTTAGAATAGAATGCTCATTTTCAATAATAATAGCTTCAATATTCTTTTTTGGTTTTAAAAGAAAATTAGTTTGAAAGATGAATGTAAACAAGTCATAGCCCAATGGATAATCTCCCGCAAATTCCCAATCATATATTAAAATTTGATCATTAGAAGTCATTAGATTCCAGGGACAAAAATCACCATGTGCAAAACTAGATTCAAGAGAACCTTTGAAATTTTTTAAAGAATTTATTTTCATTTCACCCAACTCAATTATTTTATCTAAAATGTTTTG
>JBAZGP010000278.1:4437-5047 GCA_041652835.1 Lutibacter sp.
ATGGTGTATCCCAAGCGTTTTCCTTCCAATACAGTTGTTTTTAAAAGTACATGTGATTCATCATTATGAAATGTGATTACTTTAGGAACATAATTTAAGCTAGATAATTGTTTTAAAATATGGTACTCATTCAAAACATTTTCTTTTGAAATAGATGTTTGTGCATATTTAATAAAAAATGCTTGGTCATTCAATACACCTAAAGCAGTTATCTTTTGTTCTGGGCCAAGCGTACCTTTATTAAAAGCCATTATTGCATCTTGACCAACGATTGATTTGATTTGCTTTTCAGGTATATACTGTTCAATTGAATCTAAACTATAAAAATTACGGTATAGCTGACTGTTTTTAAAAAACATCCATGAAACAGATCCAACAAATGAATACGGCTTAAAAAAAGAACGCATTATGCTGTATTTCTTAAAGTCTTTCGGGAAAAAGAACTGAGGTTTAGATGGATGTATATAGTAATACCGCATAAAATCAATTCAATTTTACAGATTCAAATCGCTTCGCCATCACTGCTATGATTACATTAAGTGCTTCTTTGGAAGATTCATCAATAGAAACACCTGTATCTATCCAAAATGCTCTTTTGTTGTTTTGACAG
>JBAZGP010000279.1:0-5045 GCA_041652835.1 Lutibacter sp.
TTCTGATGGAGGCTGTAAAATTCCTGGTGATGTTGCAAAAGCTTTTGGAGGTGGAGCAGATTTCGTTATGTTGGGCGGTATGTTTGCAGGACATACAGAAAGCGGCGGAAAAATTATTGAAACTAATGGTGGTAAATTCAAAGAATTTTACGGAATGAGTTCTGAAACTGCCATGAATAAACATGTTGGTGGTGTTGCAGAATATAGGGCTTCTGAAGGAAAAACTGTTGAAATCCCTTATCGAGGCGCTGTTGAAAATACAGTTCAGGATATTTTGGGAGGTTTGCGCTCAACATGCACGTATGTTGGGGCAAACAGATTAAAAGAATTGACCAAAAGAACTACCTTTATACGCGTTCAAGAACAGCAAAATATTGTGTTTTCTTAAATACAAACGGCTCCTAGCTCAGCTGGCAGAGCATCTGACTCTTAATCAGGAGGTCGTGGGTTCGAAACCCACGGGGCCGACATTTATAACCATCGATCTGTAAATAAAATATTGTGCCAACACATAAGTTGCCATAACAGTAACTTCAAAAACATGTGCTGGACTGTAAAATTTATTGATGGCCAAAATTGAATCTGAAATCATAAAAATAACAGCTCCAAAAAGCATTAATAAGGATTTTTTTGATTTGGTGTTCAAAAAGTCGATTAAAGAAACTGCACCAAATGTTGATATGGTTAATCCATAAACAATTACAGGTCCTAACATTTCATGAAGTGACTCTTTTAACGTAAAAATCAATAAACCAAACAATGTTAAAAACAGAATGCTTGATAAAATTATTTTAAAAAAATTGATATTTTCAATTCTATAAATAACAATTTTAATAAATAAAACATGGGCAATTAAAAATGAAACCAATCCGGCAATAAAAAATAACTCTCCAGAAAACATTAGAAAAACATCACCTAAAAAAGAAAAAATCAAAGCAAAAACATACCACTTCTGTTTTTTTGGCGAAGAAAATACATATAAAAGAAGCAGTGATAATATAATTAATGGTTTAAAAATATAAATGAGTGTTGGTATAGAAAAAGTTAATCCTATAATATCCATCATCGATGCCAATACAAATACAGAAAAAGCAACTTTAATTTTATTCATTATAAATTGATTAATTCCAGGCGGGCAAGATACAATTTTTACTTAATTTATTTAATAACGGATTTATTCCATCAATCAAGCTTTGTTGCATTATTTTAGAATCATCTTTATGGCATTGCAAACAAGTGCCAACCAGCAATAATTGTTGCTGTTCTTTAACAGTAAATGGTCTAAAATCCAATCGGGTAGAATTTATAACTCCTTTTTTGGATTCTTTTAAAAATGGAATCCAAGCATCTTCAGGTAAATTATCATTTGGGTTATTTGCATATTCAGGCGTAAAACTCCATTTTCCTTCCCCATTTTTTATTTTATAATCCAAACTTCCATTTCCATAACCCAGCGCAGCCGAATTTGAATGACACGATTTACAATCTCTAGTGCTTCTGGTTGTTGTATGAGGTGAATTTGCGGCATATAACCTAAAAAATGAAACATCCTTACCTATTTCTTTTCCGGTAAAACTTCCTTTATCTATGGTTAAAATCATTCCGGGAATGGCAGGTTCAATATGCTTTCCATTTTTAGATTCCCTTACGCCCATTGCTGGCAGTGATGAAGAAAATTCAGCGACATGTTCTTTCCATTGCCCTTTACCATATTTTTTATCCAATAAATCAAAGGCTCTTGGCTCATCCTTGTCAAATTGATTGTGACAACCTATGCAACGTGATGTCCATGAAGAATGGCAGGTTGCACAATTTACGTTTTTATGTGCATTGTCTCTTGAACAAATTTTAGACTGAGGTTTTAACTCGTGAATTTTTCCGTCTTTTTTACCGATTAAAAAGGCTTTTCCTAAGGAATCCACATAAGTATTTACCAATGGATGCTTGCCTTTTTCAACAGTAATAATTTGCTTGTCACCATGTTTATAATCACGATGCAAAAACACCAATAAACTTTCTGCATCTAAAGAGCTATAGGAAATTGTATTTGGTTTTTCCTTGAAATGACAATCAGAACATTGAATTTTCACGGCTTGTTCCGCATGAGTATATTTTTTACCGTCGCCCATAACTTCGTGCGAGGAATGGCAATCCACACACAACAACCCTTTATTATGGTGCAAATCTTCTCCTATGTATTTATAGACACGTTTATCTTCAAAAACTTTATAACCTTTTTGATTTATAATATCCTTTTCATTTAACAAAGTTTCCTGCCAACCTTCAAAATTGGTTGAAATTCTACTTGAGCGACTGTGGCAGCCGAAACAATGTTCGTTTTTTACAAATATATTTGTTGCCGGATGAAATTTTGGTAAATCCTTTTTATTAGAACTCAAATACTTCTGTAAATCATTTTTTGCTTCTTCAGAATAATTTAAATGACAGGCATTGCAACCTCCGCCCCTACTTAATTGGGTAACTGCTCCATATTCTATTTTTTTGGCACCTAAATGACAATTGGCACATAAATCCCTGATATGTTTATCTGCTGCTGTGTATTTAACATCCTTAATGTGATAATGATTGTCTGGAGTGTTAGCTTCACCAAATATATATTTATCCACGGCAACCAAACCGCTGTTGGTAGTCATTAAAGAATTTTCAATTTTTGCCAATTCATTTGGATGGCATTTTCCGCAGGTTTCCTTAGCATCAGCTAAATTTCCTGGTATTAACACCATTCCTTTATGAGATTCTTTTTTATCTAAAGTATTGGGATTTCCCAAATGACAACTTATACAACCAATCAACTCTGGATTGTGATATGCAGAATATCCTTTTGTGCCAGCGTGACAATTTAAGCAAGATTCTTTTCCAATATTTTCAATCTTTACATATTCTCCTTCTTCAACAACGCTTTTCTGAAAATAATTTTTATTAATAAGAATAAACAAACCAATAAGCAACACAGCTACTATGGCGAAACCAGCGATTTTGAAGTGTTTAATTTTCATTTGTAAAATTATGATACAAATTTACAATAAATTTATTTCAAGCCTTGCTAATATATTTATGTGTTACGAAAATGTAAGTTATTTAAATACCCATAGTTATTCAAATAATGCAACTTTTATCACTCATGAAATAGTATTTTTCAACTTATTGCTGTAACATTTGTTACAAATTTTAATGTTTTTCTATGACATTTATCACACTATTAACCTCTATCTGCAAATACCTTTACATCGAAATAAATTATGATACTTATGACTACTTCAAGAAGAAAATTTATAAAAATTTCTGCAATAGGATTAGGAGGTGTTGCCGCTTCAACAAGTGCTTTAAGCATGTTTGGAGCCAATTCATATTTAGATGATTTAGTAAAACAAAATGTTTCTAAAAAATTTAAAAGAACCGCCACTTATTGCGAAGTTTGCTTTTGGAAATGTGCCGGTTGGGCACATACGAATGAAGATGGAGAAATTAAAAAAATCATTGGTAATGATGATGATCCGCATTGCAACGGTCGTTTGTGCCCAAGAGGCACCGGCGGTGTAGGGATGTATAATGATGAAGACAGACTTAAAACTCCATTAATCAGAACAACAGTAAATGGTGAAGAAACTTTCAGAAAAGCCAGTTGGGAAGAAGCGATTGATTTAATTGCCTCAAAGTTTAAAGGCATTAAAGAAAAACATGGAGCTGAATCCATTGCCCTTTTTAAACATGGGTCACCTGGGAGTCATTTTGAACATTTGATTAGAGCATTTGGCTCGGACGCTATTCCTGAACCTGCTTACGCACAATGTAGAGGGCCAAGGGAAACCGGATTTGGGTTAACCTTTGGAACATGGGTTGGCTCTCCCGAACCAACAGATATAAGAGACACCAAATGCCTTGTGTTAATTGGTTCACATATTGGAGAAAATATGCACAACAGTCAAGTGCAGGAAATGTCTGATGCCATAGATAATGGTGCTACTATTATTACTGTAGATCCAAGGCTTTCAACAGCTGCCAGTAAATCAGCACATTGGTTGGCCATTAAACCAGCTACCGATATGGCTTTACTGCTTTCCTGGATGAATGTATTAATTGAAGAAGGTTTGTACAATAAAAAATATGTTGAACAATATGCTATAGGTTTTGATGCTTTAAAAGAGCATGTAAAACAATTTACACCAGAGTGGGCTTACGGAATTACCACTATAAATCCTGATGAAATAAGAAAAACAGCTCGTATAATGGCGGCGGCTGCCCCTTCAGTGATTATCCATCCGGGTCGCCATGTGACTTGGTATGGTGATGATTCCCAAAGATCAAGAGCTATTGCAATGCTTAATGCCTTATTGGGTTCTTGGGGTAACAGAGGTGGCTTTTACTTTAAAGAAAGTCTTAAAGTGCCCAAATTCCCATGTCCCGATTATCCTGAACCAAGATGGGGATGGAAAGAAGTTTGCAAAAAACACTCTTTTGAAGAGATGGCTGTTACTTCTGAATTCGTTCGGTCATCAATTCCAGGTGAAAACGATGAATACCCTGTTAAAGCTTGGCTCGTTGCAGGCACTAATTTGGTGAATACTTTACCTCAGCGTGAAAATACTATTAAAGCTATTGAAGCTTTAGAATTTATGGTAGTTGTAGATACAATGCCTATGGAAATCACAGGTTTTGCTGATGTTGTTCTTCCAGAATGTACCTATTTGGAGCGCTACGATGATATCCGTTCTATGACTAATAGAATACCTTCTATTGCCGTTAGAGTTCCTGTTGTTAAACCAAAATATGATTCAAAACCTGCTTGGTGGATAGCAAAACAGATTGGAGAGCGCTTAGGTTTACATGATTATTTCAATTACAACGATTTTGAAGAAGTAATTGAATGGCAATTAAAAGAGCTAGGCACTTCATTAGAAGAAATGAAAAAAATTGGTGTTAAATTATATGACCGAAAATCTGGATCACTTTATTTAGAAGAAGGACAAGATCATATGTTTGGAACTCCAAGCGGAAAAATTGAGCTTTATTCGCATCAATTGGCT
>JBAZGP010000280.1:0-5036 GCA_041652835.1 Lutibacter sp.
GCCACTGCATTAACAGAAACAGGTTCAAAAATGGATGAAGTTATCTTTGAAGAATTTAAAGGTACAGGTAATATGGAGCTTCAATTGGAAAGAAATATTGCCAATCGAAGAATTTATCCAGCTATTGATCTTGTTAAATCAAGCACGCGTAGAGATGATTTATTGCTTGATGCAAAAACAGTAAAACGGATGTGGATTCTTAGAAAATATCTGGCTGATATGAACCCTGTAGAAGCTATGGAATTTATTAAAAGTAAAATTCAGTATACCACTTCAAATGAAGAATTTTTAATCTCTATGAATGGTTAGGGTCACTGAGCGAAGGCGAAGTTAAAAGTTAAAAGTTAAAAGTTAAAAGTTAAAAGTTAAAAGTTAAAAGTTAAAAGTTAAAAGTTAAAAGTTAAAAGTTAAAAGTTAAAAGTTAAAAGTTAAAAGTTAAAAGTTAAAAGTTAAAAGTTAAACAAGAATAAAAAAAGCGAGCAATGCTCGCTTTTTTTATTTATAAATTTGTCAATTAATAGTAAGTACCTCTATTATCCTTAATATTGGCGGTTTCTTCCAAAACTTGAAATAACTGAAAAGATCTTCCTCTTAAATTGGCAATTATTTTATTGCGGAACGTTTCGTAATTTTCTAATTTTAAAGGAGTGTCACGTTTAACGACTTTAATCACAAACACACCTCTATCACCGTCGATTGGACTTGAAACTTCGTTTAACTTTATGGTAGACATTGCGCCCACAACACCAGGTTCATTTCCCACTCCAGGCAACAACGGACTCATTAAAGTTACACTAGACGTTGTGTTAACAGTTGCATTGATATTCTTCGCGATTTCTTCTAATGTGGCTCCTTTTATTTTCGCCTTAATTATTCCAGCTTTTTTCTTGTTAATTAATTCAGGCCCAATTTTTGCCAAAATTTCTGAATTCACTACCAAACCGTCTTTTTCCGATTTCGCTTTTAGAACAACCACAACATAACCTCTCGTATTATTCACATCAACATCAAAGCGTTTGGAATCTCCAATTTCTCTTTCTTTTGCAAATGCCCAAGTAACAATTGGTCGTTGGTTGTCTAATCCGGGAATATTCTCATCCAAAACTTTAAGACTTTGTGCCGTTTGAACGGTATAATTTTCTTTTGCAGCAACATCAGCTAATTTTTGGTTATTTTCCAAATTTGCAGAAAGAGTTTCTGCTTTTTCAAAAATTGAGTTTTCAGTAGCTTCAGAAGGGTCAATTAAACGAGCAAAAGTTGCTAATTTTACAGCTTTCTCAGATTTGTTTTGTGCATCTATTCTAATAATATGAAAACCAAATTTGGTTTCAATAACAGCAATGCTACCTACTGAATTTTTATAAATAAAATTGGCAAAATCTTTATCGAACGAATCTGAAAAAGCTTGATCTTTTCTTATCCATCCAATATCTCCGCCTTTACCCTTTGTAGGATCGGTATTTATTTGATCGGCAATTTCAGTGTATTTGGCTTTATCAGTTTTAACCAATGCAAAAATACTGTCTGCAGTTTTTTTGGCTTCTTCTTTTGATTTTAAGGAAGTTGATCTTAACGCTCCTGCATAAGGCACCAAAATATGACTCGATTTAACAGAATCTGGTAATTGGGCAGTTTCAATAATTTTAGAAATTTTATAAAATCCATTATCTTTATAAGGACCTACAACAGTACCAATAGAAGCACCAAAAATAGTATCTGAAATTGATGCAGGCAATTGGCTTTTATAATAATAATTGTTGTCAAAAGCCAAATCAGATCTGTTGTCCGACAAAAATACTTCATAATTTGTAGCATTTTTCAATCCTGATATTTGTACTTTGGCGTTTGCTGCACTGCTGAATTCTTCTCTGTCATTTATAAAGTTTGCCACTTCCGCTTTAGCTTTTTCATCGTCTTCTTTAGATGGGACAATATCAAATCTAACATAATCTATTGTGCGTGTAGCTTCAGATTTAAATCGTTTGGAATTTTTTTCCAAATATTTTTGAATCTCTTCCTTTGACACTTTCGCTGATTCATCAGAAATTGAACTGTAAGGCACATAAACAAATTGTGCGTCCATTTTAGTATTCTGAAATAAATAATCGCGTTCACCTTCTTTTAGAGAGGCGCCTAAACCGGCTGCTACCAAAGATGTGTATGCCTGCTGTTCTAAGTTTTTCTTAATACTTTTTTCAGTTTCCAACCAATTTAACCAGGCTTGGGTGTTTCCGGCATCAGCATCGGCTTTCATATTGGCAATATATTCCTTTAATTTTTCTTCATTAAAAAGACCAGCTTCATTTTTGAATAGTGGAGAATTTTGAACTTCGGGCAATGAAACCATTGCATCCCAAATATCTTTTTCACCCACTACTATTCCGGCTGCTTTTAATTGACCTTCAAATATTTTTTCACCAACCAAATTGTTCCAAACCGCATTTACGGCTTGCATTTGCGTAACGCTTGCTCCGCTTTGCGTTTTATAGTTTTCCACTAATTTTGCAAATTCCTCTCTGTCAATATTTTCTCCGTTTACTTCACCTATTGAATTTGCCTTGGATGAGCTAAAAAATTGCTGAATTGAGCTTGGATCAAGTACAAATGCAAAAAGTGCTAAACCAACAATAAGGATTAGGAACATTGAACGATCTCTAATTTTTGATAAAATTGCCATTTTTATAGTTATTTTCTTTTATTACAGTGTGCGAAAATACAATTAAGTATTTAATTATGAAAGTGAAACAAATAATATTAATTAGGAAAAAAATAATTTCTTGAAGTTATAAACCTTTATTCAGATTTATCTAAAACTTTCATATAAACTTCTATAATTTTGGATGAATCTACCTTCAACATTTTAAAATATAAATTATTAATTTTAATGATTTCTCCTTCCTTTGGTATGTCTTCATTATGGTATACAATAAATCCACCCAAGGATTCATAGGCTTCATCCTCTTCCAAGTCTAAATCATAGGTTTCATTTAAATAATCCACTTCCAATCGTGCCGAAAATTCAAATTCCTTATCATTAATCTTATTATCCAACAAATCTACAGTGTCATGTTCATCAACAATTTCCCCAAATAATTCTTCTACAATATCCTCAATGGAAATGATTCCCGATGTCCCTCCAAATTCATCAAGCACAACGGATATGCTTCTCTGCTTTTTTATTAAAATATTTAACACATTGTTAATCATCATACTTTCGGGAACAAATTCAACCGGCAATAAAATAGATTTAATATTTTTTGGTTTTTTAAACAATTCAAATGCAATGGCATAACCCAAAATATCATCCAAAGAATTGTTGTAAACCAAAATTTTTGAATACCCTGTTTCTATAAATAATTGTTTCAAAGTTGTAATATCCTCTTTGATGTCAACGGCCACAATTTCAGTTCTGGGAATCATAATTTCACGAGCCTTTACCGTATCAAACTCAAGTGCATTTTGGAAAATTTGAATTTCGGAATCGACTTCTTCAAAATCATCGCTGTTTTCCAATTGTTTGGTTATATAATTTCCAAGTTCTTCTTTGCTGAATTCAGTTTGTTTAACATCTTTAGCGGTGTTAAAAAATGCTTTCAGTAAAAAGTCGGAAATTGCCGTAATAAAATCTGAAATAAAATGAAATACGATATAAAAAAAGTAAGCCAACGGTGCAAAAAACCAAAACATTTCATTGGCATAAATTCTAAATATGGCTTTGGGTAAAAATTCAGCGGTAACCAAAATGATTACTGTTGAAATTAAAGTTTGAATTATTAAAATAGAAAGGTCATTTAATCCAGAAATAGGCAATAATTTTAGAATAATTTTACCCATAGAAAAACTGTAAACCACCAAAGCAATGTTATTGCCAACCAACATAGTGGTGATAAATTTTGATGATTTCTGAGTTAATCTGCCAACAATTTTTGAGGTAAATCCCTCTTTCTTTTTTTGAAGTTCAATTTGAAATTTATTGGCTGTTATATAGGCGATTTCCATTCCAGAAAAGAAGGCGGAAAGCATTATTGAAATTAATATGACTATGATTTGTATTTCCACTTAATTATTATTGTTTGGATTTTCTCGTCTTTTTCTGAAACGCCTTCTGAAAAAATACATAAAAATTGCCAATATTGAAAATCCGGCTAACAAATAGGCACGTTCTCTATCTGCATTCCATTTCAAAACGGTTTCTACACTAAATACAATGGCTATAATTAAATACCCAAGTTCAAATATTTTCCACATGTTTTGCATCTTTTATTCTTTAATGTTAATTACACCACTCTGATTTTTCACCCACCATGTTTTTAAATCTTCAGTCGATTCAAAACCTGTTCCATATATGGTATCTGTTAAGGTGTAAAAGGTAAATTTTTTTTCTGTAAAAAAATAATGTGTTTTTTGGTCCCAATAAATTTGTTCGGTCATCAATTTATTTTTTTGAGCATAATTGTAGACCACTACATTATCTCTGATTTCAGAAACTTCTGTTTTTCTATAACTTTTTGCGTAACCGCCTTCTACGGTAACTGAATCTCCATTTTTTTCAATGGTTGTAATTTTTATTCCCTTTGGAAATTCATTATAGGGATCATTTTCTCTATTGCTGAAATCGAGCATTGCTGGAGCTTTCATTTTAATATCAACACGGCCAGAATCGGTATGTTTATGGTTGATATTATAAGCTTCTCCAATTGGTAAATTTTTATCGGCCAAAAAATCGCGCACCTCTTTAGCATCGTTTGTACATGAAAAAAGCATTGCTACGGTAAAAATCATAGCAATGCTTCGTATTTTATTAACAACTGATTTTGTCATTCAACAAATATAATCAATTATAATATTTTAAATCTAATTTAAGGAACTATTACAGTTTCATTAATCCAACAACCTATTTTATGTCTAGATCCAGATTCTACACCAGCCACAAATAAATCTTTTTTAGTTGGAATATTCTCGGAATAGCTTGCAATAAATCTATTTGCCAAAGCACTTATGCTTGGGTCAACAGCTTTGGCTTTTATGGCTTTATT
>JBAZGP010000281.1:0-1827 GCA_041652835.1 Lutibacter sp.
CGCAAATATCGGTTTGTTTATTCTTTTAGGATTGTTATTGCAGCTTGTCTTAGATTTTTTCTCAAAAGGCGCTGAACATGGTCATATTCATGTTGAAGAAAATATTAATTTTCCATGGGCATTATTAATTAGTTTAAATATTCACGCTTTTATGGAGGGAATTCCACTGGCTCATAACCTTAATCATAAACATTTACTATGGGCAATAGTAGTGCATAAAATTCCGATTTCAATAATATTAGGAACATTCTTTGTAAACTCCAAAATTTTTAAAACAAAAGCTGTGCTATTTTTATTACTTTTTTCTTTAATGTCTCCTTTGGGAAGTTTAACGGGAGAATATTTTCAAATTTTAGCCAACTATAAAACGGAGATTACGGCAATTATTATTGGTATATTTTTACATATCTCAACCATTATATTGTTCGAAACGTCAAAAGACCATAAGTTTAATCTCCTGAAATTTCTTGCAATTTTGGTTGGTATGTTGGTGGCGTATTTGGCTTAAATCTTAATTCGCAACCTGACTCATAAATTTTATACGCATTAAACGCAGTTCTTCTTCGTCATATTCGCCTGCAAACTCATCTAAAGCCTCCTGAATTCTGTCGTTTTTAGATTCCATAAAGTAAGCGAAAATGTCTTCTTGCTGGTCTTCATCCAATAATTCATCAATATGGTAATTGATATTTAACTTCGTGCCGCTGTAAACAATGCCTTGCATTTCATCAATAAGTTCGTTAAAACTTAATCCTTTGGATTTTGCTATATCTACAAGCGGAATCTTTCGGTCTGTATTTTGAATGATATAAAGTTTCAATCCTGAATTTACACCAGTGCTTTTCACCACAAAATCATCCGGACGAATGATGTCATTTTCTTCTACATATCTGGCTATCAATTCAATAAAAGGCTTTCCATATTTATTTGCTTTACCTTCCCCAATACCATAAATGTTTTTTAATTCATCCATTGTCATTGGATATTTCAATGCCATATCTTCCAATGAAGGTTCCAACAATACCGCGTAAGGCGGCACTCCATTCTTTTTAGCTACTGATTTTTGTAAATCTTTTAGCATTTTAAGCAACACTTCATCTGCAGAAGTTCCGCTGCTTTTGCTGTTTAATAAAACGGTGGCTTCGGTGCTTTCATCATAAACATGATCTTCAGTCATCATAAATGAATGTGGATTTTTTATGAAATCATTGCCTTTATCCGTAATTTTTATGACGCCATATTGCTCAATCTCTTTGTTGATAAATCTGGCAACTAAGGCTTGCCTAATCAATGCCATCCAATATTTACCGTCATGTTCCTTTCCGCAGCCAAAAAATTCCTGCTCATCTGTTTTATGCGATTTTAATAGGGCATTTACTTTTCCTGTTAAAGTATTTATCAGTTCTTTGGCTTTATATTTTTGAAAAGTTTTATTGACAACCTCCAATAACTTTTTCAATTCAGCTTCAGCTTCGTGTTTTTTCTTGGGACTTATGGCATTGTCATCCATAAGCGCACCTAGACCATTTACTTCATCAAAGTCCTCTCCAAAATAATGCAGCAAATATTTTCTACGCGACATAGAGGTTTCTGCATAGCCAACCACTTCCTGTAACAAAGCGTTGCCAATTTCTTGTTCTGCAATAGGTTTACCCGATAAAAACTTTTCTAATTTTTCAATATCCTTATATGAATAATATGCCAAACAAACCCCTTCTCCTCCATCTCTTCCTGCTCTTCCCGTTTCTTGGTAATAGCTTTCCAAGCTTTTAGGAATATCATGATGAACCACAAAACGCACATCCGGCTTGTCAATCCCCATTCCAA
>JBAZGP010000281.1:1837-5023 GCA_041652835.1 Lutibacter sp.
TAATCCCGCATGATAAGGAACCGCTTTAATTCCATTTACCTGCAGTACTTGTGCAATTTCTTCAACTTTTTTTCGGCTTAAACAATAAATAATACCCGATTTACCAGAAAATTGACGGACAAACCGAATAATATCAGCATTTACGTTTTTTGTTTTTGGCCGAATTTCATAAAATAAATTAGGACGGTTAAAAGAAGCTTTAAAAGTATTGGCATTTGACATGCCCAATGTTTTTATAATATCATCCTGTACTTTTTGTGTTGCTGTTGCCGTTAATCCAATTAAGGGGACATTATCTATTCTTTGAATAATACTTCGAAGATTTCTGTATTCCGGCCTAAAATCGTGTCCCCATTCTGAAATACAATGCGCTTCATCAATGGCAACAAAAGATATCTTTTGATTTTTTAAAAAATCGATGTATTCTTCTTTCATAAGTGATTCAGGAGCTACATACAATAATTTTGTAATTCCTTTTTCAATATCATCTTTAACTTGTGTTACTTCCGATTTATTTAGTGAAGAATTCAACACATGGGCAATGCCATGCTCTGCTGAAATTCCTCTTATGGCGTCAACCTGGTTTTTCATTAAGGCAATTAACGGTGAAACAACAATGGCTGTTCCTTCTTTTACCAAAGCTGGAAGTTGGTAACATAACGATTTTCCTCCTCCGGTTGGCATAATCACAAAAGTGTCATTGCCTTCAATTATACTTTTTATTACTCCTTCTTGTAAGCCTTTGAATTTAGAAAATCCAAAATATTTTTTCAAAGCCTCGTGTAAATCAATCTCTTTACTGTTCATTATCACTCCTAAAATTATTAATACGAATTTAAATTAGCAACCAAGTTATACTATTCAGTTGATAATTTAACAAATATGACTTTTACTTTTTTTTTAGCAGTTTATTCGATTTCTAATTAAATAAATATATTTTTGTTTAAAATTAAAGATAACTCTTTTTTTTGTTAAAAAAATCTAAATCTCTTGAAAAATAAAAATACAATTATTGAACATGCAAAGCAGACAATTTTAATTGAAAGCAAAGCGATTGCGAATTTAGTAAATTTTCTAAATGAAGATTTCGAAAATGCCGTAAATTTTATTCATCACTCTAAAGGAAGGGTAATTGTGACCGGAATTGGTAAAAGTGCCAACATTGCAACCAAGATTGTTGCCACTTTAAATTCAACGGGAACCCCAGCAATATTTATGCATGCAGCCGATGCCATTCATGGTGATTTGGGTATTATTCAAAAAAATGATGTTGTGGTTTGCCTTTCCAAAAGCGGAAATACGCCTGAAATAAAAGTTTTGGTGCCATTAATTAGAAGTTATGGAAACAAAGTTATTGCTATTACAGGAAATCCTGAATCCTTTTTAGGTACAAATGCCGACTTTACATTGAATTCTTATGTGGAAAGAGAAGCATGCCCCAACAATTTAGCGCCTACTACAAGCACTACGGCGCAATTGGTTATTGGCGACGCCCTGGCAATTTGTTTGTTGGAGCTCAATAATTTTTCAAGTAAGGATTTTGCAAAATACCATCCTGGAGGCGCATTGGGGAAAAAATTATATTTACGGGTAAGCGATTTAATTATCAATAATGAATTGCCACAGGTTGCACCAAACACTGAAATTAAAGACGTTATTATTGAAATATCTAAGAAACGCTTGGGAACTACCGCCGTTATTGAAAACAATAAAATAGTTGGCATTATTACTGATGGAGATTTAAGGCGAATGTTGAAAGATTCCTATGACATAGGCGGTATTGTCGCTGAAAATATCATGACCAGAAATCCGAAAACAATTAAAGCTGATGCCATGGCTATTGAAGCTATGGAAACAATGGAAAAAAATAAGATTTCCCAAATTTTGGTTGAAGACAACTCAGTATACGTAGGTGTTGTACATTTGCATGATTTATTAAAAGAAGGAATTTTCTAAAATGACAAAAAAAATAGCCGAACCTGAAAAAGAAATGTCTTTTTTAGACCATGTTGAAGAGTTACGGTGGCACTTGGTACGTTCAAGTGCTGCAATATTTATTTTTGGTATCATTGCATTTTTAATGAAAGGCTTTATTTTTGATAAAATAATTTTTGCGCCTAAAGATCCTAATTTCATTACGTATCGTGTATTTTGCAGTGTATCAAGATTCTTCGGCACTGAAGGATTGTGTATAGACGAAATTCCTTTTACCTTCCAAAGTTTGGAGATGGGAGAGCAATTTAGCGTACATATTTGGATTTCCTTTACTGTGGGATTTATTGTAGCGTTTCCTTTTATTATTTGGGAATTTTGGAAATTTATTAGCCCGGGGTTGTATGAAAAAGAACGTAAGGGTGCACTCGCTTTTATTATTGTTTCTTCATTTTTATTTTTTGTGGGCGTTTTGTTTGGATACTATGTGATAACACCGCTTTCCGTAAACTTTTTAGGAAGTTATTCTGTAAGTGATTTGGTGGAAAGAAACATTAAAATTGATTCATACATCTCCTTATTAAAATCATCAGTATTGGCTTCGGGATTGATATTTGAATTGCCAATCATCATGTATTTTTTAACTAAAATGGGATTAATCACCCCTGATTTTTTAAAACAATACAGAAAACATGCGCTGGTTGTGGTTTTAATTTTATCCGCAGTAATTACACCACCAGATATTGTTAGTCAAATTATTGTAGCCATTCCTATACTTCTTTTATATGAAGTCAGTATATTTATATCGAAAATAGTGATGAGAAATCAACGTAAAAAAGAGAAAAATAATGCCAAATCAAGTTGAAGAATTTAATGCCTATCGCTCAAAAATAAACGATAAAATTTTGGCAGATGATAATAAAATTATCAAAAGAATTTTTAATATAGACACCAACGCATACAAAGCAGGACATTTAAACGTTCAAACAAAAGAGCTGTTAGGTTTGGTAGCTTCAACAGTTTTACGATGCGATGATTGTATAAAATACCATTTAGAAGGATGTTATAAAGCAGGAGTTTCCAAAGAACAAGTTATGGAATCACTTTCAATAGCAACTTTAGTTGGCGGAACCATAGTGATTCCCCATTTAAGAAGGGCTTATGAATATTGGGAAGAACTTAGCCCCCAAACCCCCGAAGGGCAATGTCATTAAGTTAAGGAAATATTTGTCATTCCGACAAAGGAGGAATCGC
>JBAZGP010000282.1:0-5021 GCA_041652835.1 Lutibacter sp.
CATCACAAAAGCAATTAAAGTCCCAATCCACGCGATATAACTAATAATAGCTATTGATTTACCTTCTTTAATAGTTTGATTTTCCATGACTTTTATTTTTTGTTGTTAGTTTTTTAGTTGTTAGATAGCGTATTTCAATTAACTTTTTAATCCAACCTTTCTCCTTATCAATTCCCCCTTTGGGGGTTAGGGGGCTACCATTTTATTATTTGCTATAATCCCATACACTTTTCCGTTTAAATTTTTATTCAGAAAAATAGCATTTTTAGAGGCGGACAAAATGTTATTTTCACTAAAAACATATTCAAAATCCGGATTAAAAAGAGTTAGGTTGGCTGGTTTTCCTTCTTCAATAGGGTGGATTGGAATGTTAAATCTTTCTCGAGGTTTGGTGGTTAAACAATCGATTAAAGTTTCTAAACCAATTGCTTTATTTAAGGCGCCAAACAAACTTTCCAGTCCTATAGTACCAAATTTTGCGTTGCTGTATTCTACTTTTTTATGTTCAATATCAATAGGATTGTGGTCGCTGGTCACCATATCAATTACGCCTTCTTTTAGGCCTTTTATTAAAGCTTTTTGGTCTTTTGAAGTTCGTAAAGGTGGTAAAACTTTTGTATTTGAATTAAAAGTCTTCAATTCATCATCGTTTAAAATTAGGTGATGCGCTGTAACACTACAGGTTACATTTAATTTTTTGTTTTTGGCCTCTTTAATAAGCGTTACCGATTTTGAAGTGGAAATTGTTGGAATGTGCAATTTTCCGCCGGTATATTCCAACAAAAATAAATCGCGCACAATTTGCAATTCTTCCGACAAGGCCGGAATTCCTTTTAAACCGAGTTTTGTGCTGTTAATTTCTTCATTCACCAAGCCGGTTCCAGCGATGGAATTGTCCTGAGGAAAACTTAAAATCAACGCACCAAAATTTTGGGCGTACTGCAAACCAATTTTTAAAAGATTGGCATTTGAAACCGCTTTATTATAATCTCCAAAAGCAATGGCGCCGGCATTTTGCATATCGTACAATTCCGCAATGTCCTCACTATTACCACTTTTGGTCAGATTTCCAATTGGAAAAAGCTCGGTGGCAGAATTGTTGGCTTTATTTTTTATAAATTGAATGGCAGATTTATTATCTACAGAAGGGTAGGTGTTCGGATTCACAGCAACTGCCGTAAAACCACTTTTAGAAGCTGTTATCAATCCGTTTTCAATGGTTTCTCGTTCCTCAAATCCAGGTTCACCAAAACAAACGCTCGAATCAAACCAACCTTGAGAAATATGCAGATTGTCCAATTTAATTTCTTGATAATTTTTCGGATTTTTAAGTTGGTCGGCAATTTTGGTGATGGTGCCGTTTTCAATAAGAATGTCTTTTTTTTGAAGGTGAAACGGACTTGAATTGTCGAAAATAGTAGCAGATTTTAGAAGTAAATTCATATTTTGAAATATTTTAATAACAGCATTTCAATGAACAAAAATAGGGCAGAAAATGCTAAAAACCATTTAAAAAGCGGATTGATTTTCTGCTGATGGCCAATTTCGTTAAAAAGCGCATCAATTGATGTTGAAACAGTAACGTTTTTGGCGTCGGCAACCAAAGATTTTATATCAGCGTAATTGCCTTCACTTTCTTCTCTATTGTAATTGAATGCGATTGTTTTCAGTACGTTATTGTTGTTTGAAACTTTATAAAATCCGCTTTGCAAAACAATGTCTTGCAAGGTCATCACCACTTTATTTTGTGAAACTTTTTGAAGCGGAATAAATTCTTTGGTTTCATTTGAAATTTTAAGCACTTCATCTTTTCCAATGTTTGTTATGATTTCAATGTTATTTTCTGGAGCAATGATGTAATATAATTGGTCGGTTTTCAGATTGTTTTTGGCGAAGTTATAAAAAACAGGAACTACCAAAGGGGATTGCGTGAAATTAGAAATTTCCTTATTTAATGGCGAGGAAATCCAATAAAACAAACCGTTTTTTATTTTTTCTGAAGAAATAAACGACTGATTGTTATCGAATTTAAGAATGGCAGCACTGCTTTTAAAATTGTTCTGATAATGCATTTCTGTTTTCGGATATTGAAAATTAGTCACTTTTTTCTCAAAAACATCAACAATTAAAGGATGCTCATAATTTATGGAAGTAATTTGATGTTCATTTTCAATTTTAGCAGTAATTTTTCCTAAGTTTAATGCACCCAAAAGTGAATTATAGGAATTTAGATTTGCATTTTTAGAAGGGATTATCGCTAAACTTCCTCCATTTTCAACAAAATCGTGTAAAGTGCTTGATAACGTACTGGGAATAGCATCCAGTTCATTTAAAATGATTAAATGCTGATCTTGAATTGAATTGTAATTTAAATTTAGAAGTGGAGTAGTGGTGAAATTAAATTCGTCATCAGTATAAATTTTGGGTAAAAATTCAGCCGGATTCCCAATGCTTAACACATTTAATTTTCCAGGTGTAAAAATTGAAAAGTAAAAGTCGTTGTCAAATTCCAAACCATCATCTGTCAAGGAAATTTTTCCATTAAAATTTTTGGAATTTGGCAAGGTAAATTGAAGTGTTGTTCGATTGGAATTTTCGAATTTTGCTATTGTTTTTCCAATTAAATCTCCCTCATCAAATAGAGAAACAGGAACCGTTAAAGTCACAATCTGCGTGCTTTTTACAAGTACATTCAGCGTTGTTTCAGTTGAAAATTTTCGTTCAAGAGAAACACTGTCCAAATAAATATTTTTTATTTCTTTAGGAGAGCGTTGAAGCAGATAAATGGGTGAGTTTACAATTTCAAAATCAATTTTATTTACAAGGTTAACATTTTGAAAATCAGATAATAATATAAGTCTATTTGAGGTGTTTATTGCATCTTTATAATTACTTTTTGCTTTCAACAAAACGGTACTTAACGCAAGCTTATTTGGCGAATAATTAAGGTTAATTAATTCGTTTTTTAAACTTTCTGTATCTAAATCTTTAAAACTTTCGTCGTTGGTAATCAGCGTAAAAGTGCTATTTTGAATGTTGTTGTTTTCAATGATTTTTTGGACAGTACTTTTCAGCAATTCACCATATTCACCCTTGGCTTGCATGCTTAGGGAATTGTCTAAATAAATGGTGGTATTGTAATTTTGTTGGGTTGAAGTTTCAGAAAAATAAGGTTGAGAAAAGGCAAAAATTAAGCAACTTAAAGCCAACAATCGGCTGAGTAAAACAAGCCATTTTTTGAGTTTTGCACTTTTTCGGGTTTGTTTTTCTATGTTTTTTAAAAAAGCGACATTGGTAAACGGAACTTTTACAAAGCGTTGTAACTGAAATAGATGGACAATTATCGGGATGATAAGTAGCAGTAGTGCGTAAAGAATTTCAGGATGCTTAAATTGCATTGTTCATTACAGTTTTTCAAAGATATAAAATTCAAAACGACTTATGCAAAATAGTTTTTCAAAATTCCTAAGGCGTATTTACTTGCAATATCATGGGCAAATTTAGGAAAATCTATTGTTGCATTGTCATTGGCTTTATCCGAAATGATGCGAATTATGGAAAATGGGATTTCATATTCAAAACAAACCTGAGCCACGGCAGCACCTTCCATTTCTACGCAAATGGCTGTGGGAAGCGATTTATTCAGCTTTTTAATTTTTTTAAGACTGGAAATAAACTTGTCACCGCTAGCAATATCTCCATAAACAACTTGAGGGATTGTAATGTCAAAAAGCTTCGCATCTTCTAACGAAATATATTGGTGGTAAGTGGTTAAAAACAGATTGGTGGCTTCCAATAATTTTGCAGCATTGTTTGTTTTTAGAAATTTCTTTTTTAAAATGGGAATTTCAAATTTTTCATAAAACGGAAAAGCATTTAAATCGTGCTGGTACAAATTTTTGCCAATCACAATGTCGCCGATATTTAATTTTTGATGAATACCACCTGCAACTCCGGTGAAAATAATTTCTTTCACCTTAAAATCGTTGATTAGTTGCGTAGTTGTTGCTGCTGCTGCCACTTTCCCCCAGCGGGAAAAAACAATAACCACTTTTTTATTGAATAAAGTTCCCGTGTAATAGGTTCTCATTCCTTTTACGGTTTTTGAAACATCTTTAAGTTCATGGAGCAATGCTTGAACTTCTTCTTGCATTGCGCTTATAATCCCTATCATTATAAAGGTTTTTTGCTGATTTTCCCGTCTATCATTTCCAATTTTCTGTCGGCCATTTCTGCCAATTCCTGATTGTGTGTTACAATTACAAAGGTTTGGTTGAAGGTATCTCGCAAGGTAAAAAACAATTCGTGTAAATTTTTGGCTGCGGCAGAATCTAAATTTCCGCTCGGTTCATCAGCAAAAATAACATCTGGATTGTTGATTAAAGCACGGGCAACCGCAACGCGTTGTTGTTCACCACCCGACAATTCGTTTGGTTTATGGTGTATTCTGTTTGATAGCCCTAAAAATTCAAGCAATTCTAATGCTTTTTCTTCCGCATCTTTTTTAGAAGTATTTCCGATAAAGGCAGGAATACATACATTTTCAAGTGCCGTAAATTCAGGAAGCAATTGATGAAACTGAAAAATAAAACCTATGTGCCGGTTTCTAAATTTTGAAAGCTCACTGTCTTTTAATTCGAGTATATTTTTAGCGTTGATGGCAAGTTTGGAATTTTTACCTTTTGCAGGATGATCCAACGTACCAAGAATTTGCAAAAGTGTTGTTTTTCCGGCACCTGACGGACCAACAATAGCAACAATTTCCCCTTTCTTTATGGTTAAATCCACACCTTTTAGAACTTCTAACTCTCCGTAAAATTTATGAATATTTTTAGCTTCTATCATGCTGTAAAAGTAATGTAAAAAAGTGTTACTTCGGCTACGCTCAGTAACCCTTGTTTATTTGTTAAAAAGTTTGAAAGTTGTTTGTTGGTATATTGGATTGTTCGTATTTTAGATTGTTGGTATTTTGGACTGACAGATTGAGGTCAATAGTAAAAAATTGATTTACATAAGCTTAG
>JBAZGP010000283.1:0-4986 GCA_041652835.1 Lutibacter sp.
ATAAATATCCTATAATAATTTTACATGACAAAAGTCAATTTTTATCTAAATATGTTTTTCCAGAAACAGTAGGTCAATACACAGGACTAAAAGACAAGAACGGAAAAGAGATTTATTGTGGGGATATTGTTATTTTGGGTGTTAGAAAATATATTGTGAAATATATATCTGGGGGATTTTATCCGTTTTCGATTGTCGGATACGAATGTGAAGAACCGCCAGAATTTTTTGAAGTAATCGGCAATAAATTTAACAACCCTGAACTATTGGAGGAAAAATGAAACAAAAGATTAAAGACTTTTTATGTACGGCAATTGATATTATTTTCACGTATCTTAAATGGCAATGGAATTTTTGGAATATTATGTTAATAGGATTTTTAGTTATGGGGGTTATTTGTACTCCTGTTGTATATGATAAAAATATATCTTTTACTACAATAATAGCTTTTACTTTCTGCCAAATGTACACAGTTGCTTATTTTATTATTAGAATTATGGTAACAACTGAAAGAAATACTAAATACAGCTGTTCACGGTGGGTAAAACGTAAATACAAAATAGACGAAGATTTTAATGATATATATTAATGAGATAACCAAGGTAATTAAACAACAAAAACGCTTATTAAAACTTAACAGCGTAAACTATAATAAGGAGAGTTATGAAAACACAACCGATAACAGAGAAAGAAAGAAAACAAATTAGTGAAATAAAAAAGATAAACAAATTACATCTAGATGCTAAATATAATTATATTATTAATAAAGAAGAGATTTGCAACATACATATATATTACGAATATTGCGACAGACTAAGACTCCAACGCATAAAAGACTTATTGGGGGTTAAATAATGGCAAAGATTGAAATTGAGTCAAAAAAAGTAACCGCATCTGACGGCAATCATTTCGTATATTATAAAACATATACAGGAAATAAAACAAGAGTGATAATTACATCTAAAGATAACCTTAATTCCTTAACTACAAATGGAGTAAGTAAAGGTTGGCTTCGTGCTATGGCGGAAATATTTACAGCGATTGCCGATGACGTGGAGGGGAAATGAGGACACTTGAAGAGATAGTAAAATTTGATGACCATTTGCTTGAGATTGAATATGATGAAAGTGAAAAGTATAGGTATTATAAAGGTTCAAGTTATCATGAAGAATATCCGTTCTTTTTTGGATATTTACGACAAATAAACGCAATAAGAATGCACGATTTTATTTTAGCAAGCATAGAACCAAGAGAAGAAAAGAAACTTTCTGATGCTACTATGCAGGATTATAAAGATTTTATTAAAAGAGCAGAGCAAGGACCGATTAAGGGATTAAGGGAATCTATTAAAAAGGGGAGAGAATGAATTTATTATTAATACGCGATATTTATTTAGTTGGGTATGTTTTAGTTTTGGGTATTTGTACATTAAGATTATACAGGAAGTATTACAGAGGAGAAAATATATCTTTATTTAATATTTTTTTGTTAATTTCATTGCCTTTAACGTCTTGGTGGGGATTATTTGAGCTTGTTTTAAGATTTGTTTCTGAACATTCACATACAACAATAATCAAGGGGAGAGAATGGACTACTTCAACGAATCAACAAGCGAAATGACAGGCGATGAACTTCACGGAAAACTTTTTCCTATTAATACGCTAAAGGTTATCGAGGAAAAGCCGTTAAAGCTTAAAGAATATTTTAAGATTACACAACAAGATTTAAACGTATAAGGAGAAAAGATGTTAAATAAGTTTATTGCTATCGGCAACACGACAAAAGACATTGAAATCAGAGTAACGCAACAAGGCAAACAAATTGGAAATTTTGGGTTTGCGGTAAATGAAAGCTATAAAGACAAAGACGGAAACAAGAAAAATAAAACCCTGTTTATAAACTGTTCTGTTTTTGGAAGATTGGCAGAGCTAAATATACCTAAAGGCACAAAGCTTGCTATCGAGGGAAAACTTGAACTTAACACTTGGAAAGACCAACAAGGAAATAATAAAAATGAAATTAAGGTAAATGTTGCATCAATCACTTTTTTGTCGCCTAAGAAGCAAGAAGATAATCAACAGCAATACTCAAGTATGCCTAATGACGATGAAATTGTTATCCCAGGAGAGGAGGAAATGTTTTGAACTTCACTTCTCCAATAAGAATAACTCTACCAAGAAAAACAAAAAAAGATAAGACATATGCCCTTAATTTGAATATTTATCGTAATTTGAACTTTATCCTAAATAATCAAATTAAGCATACTTATTGCAACATTATGAACGAAAGGTATAGCGAAACTATTCAAATTGCAAATTACCCTGTTTCTGTGCGTTATACGCTGTATTATGGAAGCAATAGGGAAGTAGATTTGTCAAATATTTGTTGCGTGGTAGATAAATTCTTTTGTGATTGGCTTGTAAGTTGTGGGATTATCAAAGACGATTGCCATAAACATATTCAGAAAATAGAGTATGTTTGGGGAGGGATTGACAAAAACGAAAGGGTAGAAATATGCATAAGCTCGATAAGTTAGCGTCACAGATAGTGCTATCTAAAAATCAATGGTGTGATGTTTGTTGGGATAAAGCAACAGAAGTGCATCATATATTTAGTCGTAAAAATAGGTCTGTTAGGTGGTATTTGCCTAATTTAGTTCCTGTATGTAGAAAATGCCATACTGATTTACATAATCAGTTAAGAGGGTTTTATAAAAATAAGCCTTTTTATGATGAGTTGCAACGGTTAGCGAATACAATTGACAATAATTCAGATGAATATTGGGAAAATTATTTAAAAACGCTGTTGGATAAATAGTTGCGGTGTTTTTGCAAAGGGTAGGTAAATCCTGCCCTTGCTTTTATTTTTCACCTTGCAATATCTGATGTTTAAGATACTCAACTTCGGTTAATATCGCAGGACAATAACTACACTTATAATAAGGTATTTCATTGCTGGGTTTGACTTTGCTTATATGACCACATTTACATTTAGGACATTTCATACTCTCCCCCTTATACAATTATGATTATGTTCGCAATAAAAACAAAAGAGCATCGCCTTAATTGGTAATGCTCTGTATCCGTAAACACATTGCTGTATCTTAATAAGTGGTGCAGGGCTTGATTTTATCCTGTCGTATGGGGTTTCAAGGGGATTGCTAGAGGCAACCTTGACACCTGCACCTTTTCTCATTTATTATATTTTAGATGTTCCTTCGACACCTCTATCTTCTCTGTCTTGTGTTCTTTTTCGTAACCACATCAAGGATTCTTCAAGTTTAGTGATAGCCTCTGCGTTTTCTCTGCATCTATAATGGCAATCTTGAAACGCAAGAAGTCTATCGATAACAATCACAATTAAGTCTTCATGGTGAATCCCATTAATACCATTTTCTTTTATTGGTCCTTTTTGAAAATTAACAGCAGTTAAAACTTCATTTGTTTCAACTTTTCTAATTTCATATTTATGAAAAGCATTAAATTCTTTTTCATCAACAGATAAAACTTTTGTAAATTTACTAGAACCTATCTGTACTTTTCTTTCTTTTGGCATTTCTTTTGCCATTTCGCCAGTTTCTAACATTTTGTCTCCTTTTTTAAGTAAGTGATTTTCCCCTACCATTTTACGCTAAATTTAAATCCTGCATACTTTTCACCACTTGGCATTTCACAAACACCAAATTGAGTATGTTTCGCCACAAAGAAAACTTTAGGCAAAACTTTTGCACCTAGTCAAACAATGCCCTTCTGTTTTGCTGACCAAATAATGAATAATTGTTTTGCCAATTTTAAAAGTTTATCGGTCATCTTTAAATTGTTTTCAGCTAGATATTCATTCAATACTTTTAACGCAATGTCTGCTTTCTTCATAGCTTTGTTTTCGGTGTTATCAGGTATAGCCTTTTCAGCGAACAAAAACGCTTTAAGGATTAACGAATAAACCAATTGATACTTTGAATTTCCACTCTTTACAATAAAGAAACTTACAATAATCATTATCGCTGTCGCTATAATTCCCCAAAAAATCGGGTCTAATACGATTGCTAAAATCTGTTCTTTCATTTTTCCTCCTTAATTTTTTGATTGCTTGTTAATTTGCAAACAATATTTGAAATATAATCCGTTAATCTTTCTCTTTCGTCTTCAATTTCTTGAACACTACAAAACCTAGAAACTGCTTTTCCATATAACGGGTCTGTTATCATATGGCATAATTCATGTGTAACATGGCTGATTAAATTATCACCATTTAACCAATTAATTATAGTTTTATCAAAATAATGTATTTTTGCATACATATAAGGATAAGAAAAAACTATCTGCATTGTTGTATCTTTTTCTATTGGAGTTTCTTTTTTTTCAATACTAAAATGAAAAATATTTAAGCCTAAGATATTTGCGCGTTCTGTAATTAGTTTTGTAACATAATCCACAAATTTTTTTTCTTGCTTCTCGGTATAAATTTTACGCTCCTTTACTAAATAATAATTTGACTAACGCCCCAATCCCTGCAATATAAATTACCCCTATTGCCCAACAACCAACTTTCCTAAAACTTGTATTTCTGTCATTTTCCTTAATTCTTTCTTCTGACCCCTCAATGTGGTCGTCAACTTTCACTTTTACGGAATTGTTATCACGAATTACTTCATCAAGTTTAGCGATTATGCTTTCAAGTTTCAACTCAATAGCTTTTGTTCCTCTGAATATTTCTCTTATATCCTCACTTTGTAAAGATGTTAAAATCTTGATATTCTCAATATCCTTCTTGTTGAGTAGTCCTTGTGTGCAATGTCCGTAAAGCTCTTTTTCCATTATGCACATTTGCCTTTTTTATTACGCATTTCTGTTTTTCTTGCTCTTTCCTTAGCAAAAGGTTTTCCTTTACCTGCTTTTTTTACTGTACTCATTTTTACTTCCTTAGCCATTAGTACCCTCCTACTGTTAAGATTGCGTTATTATAAGTAACTACATATAGTATAGC
>JBAZGP010000284.1:0-1274 GCA_041652835.1 Lutibacter sp.
TTTTCTTTCGTTTTGTAAGTCGTGCAATTTCTTTGTCTGTTGCGTCAAGGCTTCCTTCATAGTCTAAGACAATTTTAGCAATATTTTCAACCTTGACTTTAAATTCAAGCTCTAATTCATTAAGTGATTGAGTTAATTTATCCTTGTCTATCGGTTCATCATCAGATAGTTCAAGCATTGCCTGAGCTGAAGATAATTGATCTGCTATTTTATAAAGTTGCATCTATTTAACTCCTTTTTCAAATCTTTCAGTGTCATATTCGCATTGTTCATAGCCCTCTAAAGGTTCATACCAAAGATCAATAGAACTATGACCATATAGTAAATTATTATCTACTTCTAATTCAGGTCTTCCACCTGATTCATAATCTTTTAGAGTAGATATGACTAAGTAATGCTTTGGATGGTGTATTCCATCATATAAATGCGTTCCATCCTTTTCAGTGAGTTTAAAAGCCTTACCATCGGATAGTTCAACAACAAATTTACCTTGATTAGTCTGAGCGATTTTCATTTTATTTTTCCTCTTTATTCCCAATATTTTTGCCAATCGTTAGCATACATTTCTTTAAGTTTTGTAAGATATTGATATGTTTTAATTTTAGCCATCCAAATACCAGTTTTTCCGACACCTTTACAAACTACGCCCTCATTTACCGGATATTTATTATTGCGTATGTCATCTATAAATTGTTTGGATAGTATCCCTTCATAAATAAATTGAGCAGTTGAAGATAGTCCGCCATAAATTTTAACAAAATCCCACGGCGATATAATTCCTTTTTTATAAGGGGCAATATCAATAAGTGTTATAAATTTAGTATCACCCTTGATGTGTTTTCCAGCGAATGAAAGTTTGCCCCAAAATTCAGTGAAAGCAACAGCACTTTCTAAATTACGATATTCGCTTTTAAAAATGTATTCAAGGTCTAAGGCTAACCCGTTTAAAAATAAAGGGATTGCTTCGCCATAGTCCTCATCTCTAAAATCAAACAGTCTTGTTCGTGTACCGAATTTATACCAACCACGTTTCTTATTCCATTCCCAACGTAGATTAGACCCATCATATTTATAAAAAGCTATACAAGGCATATGAGGTGCTTGAGTTGAACCTTGAATTGTCGGATATCCCTTCATTCCTGTTTTCCTCTTTATTCTCATAAAAATCACAGATGCAACGTTCTCTGCAATGATAAGGGCAAGCCTTTGTGGTAAATCTTTTTGTGCATGTTGGGCAAAGAATTTTCAAAGGAAAATAATGAAAACCAACTTTA
>JBAZGP010000284.1:1284-4977 GCA_041652835.1 Lutibacter sp.
ATAGCCTTGCACGGAGCCATATCGGGACTTTTATTGGAATGAGTTAAATCAGATTGCATTTCTTCCAGAGTTTCCTTTTCAGTCCCATAGTATCTTGAGCTAGTCAGTAAATGGTTGTACTTGTCAAATATCTCGTAATGATAGCCCCAGAATTGTCCTACACGAACATTCTTAGTGTCTTGGATCGGTAATGTCTCAGGTATTCTTGGTTCACCTTTCCATCCACAATCACAACGCTGCATCAACTTGCGTCCAGTTGTCCAACAATCAGAACCTAAAGTTGATCCACATTCAGGACAAGTTTTAATTTTCATTTTATTTTTTCTCTTTATCTTTATTCACATTTTTAACATGCAAATTATCAAGTTTAGGCAAGGCTATACCTTAAATTGTTTTAGATTATTTATTCTGCCATCGTCATTCATATGGCATTTTCGGCAAAGCCATTCAAAATCATTTATATCTCGTTTGTATGTTCCTGAAATATTTGCTAAATCATAAGGTGGATTTTTATGGCATCGTTCACATAATGAAGGTTTCGGTTTTCTTGTTCTTATCCAGTGGTGTAATGCAGTATACGATGCTTCATCGCCTTTCCATTGCCCATTTTTTTCATTTTTGTTTATTTTTCCTCTATGATTGAAGTTAGAACAGTTTATACAATGATTATTTCTAGCTTTGCCTTTAACGTAGGAAACCCATCTTGTTTTATGGCAATTAATACATTCAGAAAAAATTAATAATGCCGATTGATTATAATATCCTAATTCTGACCCATAGCGTATATCACCAATGTTAGGATTCTCAATTGTTCCAATATTGTACATCTTATGGTTTTCTCGTTTATTAGTAAGATAATTATTAAGTCCACAAGGATTACATAAGTATATCACCCCTAATTTCAGATATGTTTTGTAATTTGAGTACTCAACCCAATTTTTCATTTTACATTTTGAGCATTCCAAATATATCTTTTTCCTAAACATAGAATTATGTCCAAATGCTGGTTTTACATCTCCGACATTGGGGTTAGATATTGTTCCTACTGGTAAAGAAAACTCATTATATATTTGCAACCTATCTATTTTTGAGCATGTGGAACATTGATAAGGTCTGTTATGATTTAAAAATAATTTAAGATAATCATGGTATGGATACCATTTTTTAATATAACAATCATTGCAAATAACGTATATAACCTTTGTGCCTTTCCCATACTCAGATGTATTTGTGGATATATCTCCAACCTTTGGCATTTATCTCTTTTTCTCCGCATCCCAATAAGGGCTTTTGCATTTTGGGCAAGTTCTAACTTCAAAAGCTTTCGGTAGCCACTCATGGTTACATCTATTACAAATTAAAGTAATACGATGAAAATCACCATTATGTGTATAACGATCCATTAACATTAAGTTATAAACTCTGTCATCACCTTTATTCCGATTAATGTG
The DNA here is from genome assembly GCA_041652835.1 of Lutibacter sp. Taxonomy (GTDB): domain Bacteria; phylum Bacteroidota; class Bacteroidia; order Flavobacteriales; family Flavobacteriaceae; genus Lutibacter. The sequence continues at coordinate 2,736 of JBAZGP010000284.1, forward strand.
GTGAATGCAGTCATAGCGGGATAGTTTACAGTTATACCTTTGTTCCCATACCCATCTATGTAATTGAATTAATTTACCTTCCAACCAAATATATTGATATTTATTTATAGGTGAAAATAGATTTTGTGTAATTCCCCATATTGCGCTGCATTTACGACATTTGAGGGTATATTTAATGTTTTCATCATCTAACAGTGATAATTTTTGTATAATATATCTAATACAGTTACAATTAGGGCATTCTTTAAATTTACTCATACTATAAGTATCTCACATGTGGAATAAAAAGTCAATCATTTAATATTGTCTTTATTTAAATCCTCAATATGTAGTTCCGCTTTTGGGTCTGCATCTATATCTTGTATATATCCACACAAGCAGGCTTTAAAGTGTCCATAGGTGTCTCTATCAAGATAAAGCCTGCTTCTGCAACGAGGGCAATACTCACTTAACCAACATGTAGAAACTATTTTCGGTGTCATTTTTTAGACCTCACTTATTTTCACTTTACATTCGGTGGACGTTTTTTGATTTTAATTGTTAAAGATTTTGGTGGTACTCCATATCTTTTAAAAAAATAATTTTCATAATTTTCTAGTGCTTCTTTTTTCCCCATCTCTTTTCTCCCACTATTTAAACATTAATTTTTATGGACATAAAGATAAGGTTCTCTGTTTTTAAAAGGTGTAAGTAGTTTACCATATTTTGCGTAAGATTTCAGGTTGTGCCATAGGATTGACTTTTGGTGATCATCCAAATTATAATGATTGCGGTGCAAAATTTGCAGAGTAAGGTTAAAGGTTATTCTTAATTTATTTTTTGGTTTTAAGTAATCCATCAGTTCTATAGTTTCATTAAGAATGTTGGCAATGGGTAAAGGTTTGCCACAAAGTTCATAGGCATAGATATCAGCTTTTAATTCATCTTCTAAGAAGTTTTCAGGTGTAAAATCTTTGTATTCTTTATTGTATAAAGCGTGATAAATTTCATGCAGTCTAACTTTTAAAGAAGTATGGTTGGTTATTAATATTTCGATATCGTTATCATGGTGAATAGAGCAAGCCCTACAACTATACTTCCTTAATATTTTTCGCCTTACTTTTTTAGTGATAATCATAATTTATCTCCAAACGTTTGGTTGTTAATCTTCGTCATCATTAAGTTCCATCGTTTTAGCGAATTCAACTAATCCAGCGAATGTTACTTGATCAAGGTCGTTTGATCTATTATGTACAATGTTATCGGATGTTTCATAAATAACTGCAAGCCTTACGATGTTCGTTTTATTTTCGTTAAGTTCGTTCAAAATCTCATTGATTTTATCTTGTGCAAAAAGATCGTCAAGTGTTTTTGCTTTACGTAATTGTGCCTTAACTGTGATAGGTTTTTGATGTTGCGTTTTTAATTTTTGATCACTTTTCATTTTCAACCTCACTTGTTTTTATTTCCCATGCTCCTAATTCTTTCTTGTATTTTTCCGCACAGTCTTTGCAATATATGCCTTGTACTTCACATTCATTACCATCTCTATCTACATCATTAAAACCTATTAGAATTCCGCCATCGATGCTTCGTACTTGATGACCACATGATAAAGACGTAGTATAAAATTCTTCAATAATATCATTGACTAAATTCCCGATATCGCCATTTCTTAGGTGCTGTTTTAAAAGGCAAAATTCAGCCCAATGGTCAATGATTTTAATAAGTTGCTCTCTTTTTTCCTGTGATTCTATCATTTTAAACCTCGCTAACAAATTATTTGTGGCACAGTAAATCGAGTTACCTTGCCGCAATTTGGACAGGTATGTTCATATATTCCAGGTTCAAAAACCATATGTGATGGTGGGTTATGCTCTGGATCATTACAAATATCTTGTGGATTAAAATCTGCAATTTTTTTAGTCGGCATTTTATTTCTCCTTAAAGGTATTCATACATTTTATTTGCGGCAAATTCTCTACCAAGATTATATGCTTCTTTTGCAAGCGATTCCACTAACATATTTTGTGGCATTTCCAACGATGCATATTTAATGATAAGTTCATTAAGCCTTACACCAAAAGCATAGCGCCTTTTTTCTTCAAGTGATCGTGCTTGACGCTGTAAATCCCAAATAGTTTTTTGTGCTTTAGTTTCTTCATTATTCATTTTGGGAATTATCCCTTGACAACATGTAAATTCTGTGGTATACTACATGTAGTAAGGAAATAAATAAAGGGATAATTGAGATGGAAAAGTA
>JBAZGP010000285.1:0-4966 GCA_041652835.1 Lutibacter sp.
ACAAACTTGTGATGAGTATAAGGCTAAGTTGCCAAAGTGGTGTCGAGCCTATTGCACCTAACGGTAGCCGTATGGTGGCGTACCGGATTAAATAACGAAAACTTATCAATTTATGACAAAGCAAATAGATACCCCAGAACTTTCGCAACCCACCGCACCCGGTATGCACTATACGGCGTGTTGTACGCTGGCGGATTGTACCCACGAAACTAACCACGAAGAACAAAAAATAAAAAATGCGAAGCGTAGGAAAACAAATGCAACTCATTATATAGAATGTTTTGAAAATGTTGGCAAGAAAGAAAAACGCAGAGTGTTTGAAGAGTGTATATTTATTGAAATGGCAAAAAACAAAAAAGCTAAAGTTAAAGTATTAAAAGGATTGCGTGGAGGTGATGGAAACATAAGATACGTGGATAAAGATAGACTAATTGATATGTACGTAAAAACATAAAAATAAGCATAAATAGAATAAAATCATTTTATTTTAGTATATTTGCGTATGTTTTACTAAAAATATAATTAAAATGAAAGAAACAGAAATTAGAAGGATGGATAAAGTTACATCCAGAACAGACCAAGTTATTAAAACATTTGGAAGACTTGGAAGAGAACTTAGGATTAGTCCAAAAGCTAATGTAACGGTGAATAAAGCTGGTCACAAAAAGGAATTTTTTGTTGAAACTATTGATGTTATTATTGGTATTGGCAATGATTTTACGGCAAGTTTAGTAATGGATATTGATGCTTGGGAAGCATTTAAAAAAGGAGAAAAAATTCATATTACTACTACAAAAGAGTTTAAAGAAAAATTTCTTTAAACGTTTTGAAAAAGCCAAAGCGGGCGGGGCATTTTTTATTTTTCTTTCAAACAGCAGAAAACTAAAATCGAAGAACGAAACCCGCTTGCGTACAACGTTGGATATATGACCAGTGCGATAATTACCGATAAACTTCGAACGAGTGATAAACTAATAATTAAATATTTTTTATATGAGCAAAAAAATTAAACTTAACACAGAGATTTACGCACCAGTTCCATTTTATGATGGTGGAGACAAGAATTGCGAACATGATTTTCCTGAAAAACCAGATAGGAATGAAGATGAATATGCAACGTGGATATGTACTAAATGTGGTATGAAGGTAACATTTGAAGTGTACCAATAAAAAATATTTAATTATGGCAAATTACGCACACATTATGAACGAGCTACACGCTAAGCATTGGTTATATACCGTGTTAGCAAATCGTTTTAATGTTTGCTAACGTTAAATGTATGAAATGTAGGCGAATAGGAACTACTGCCTTATCTGCCTACACGAAGATAAATAGAAAGTAGAAAGTATAAACATGCACTAAACCGCCTATATTTTATACATATTGTTAGGCGTATGTGCTTTAATTTCAAATCAAAATGAGTGAATTAAAAGACAAAATCTTAGAAGAGTATAAAAACGGAAATGTGGTAATTGCAACACCCGAAGGATTGCAAGGAACTAAACTATCTGAATTTATAAAACAACCTACCGATGGGTTGCTTTATGACTTAAACAGAAATGAAGCAGTTGTATTAACATTTATTGACGACCCAAAGTGGGTAAATGATTATGCGGTTTGTCAAGTTATACGAGCTTTAAAATCAAAAATTGATGAATTGGAACGTGTTCTTTCTTAGCATTACGCCTAACGGTCGAGTGTAGCCATCAGTAGGCTAATGCACTGACCTATCAATTTAGTAATAACTTCCCGCCTATTGTGGCTACACTTTGTTAGCAACTGGGCGGACAAAATAAATAAATTATGAAATATTCAAAAGAAACACTTTATGGATTACTAACCATTACGGTTATAGGAGTTGTTGTTTTATGTATCTGGTTTTTTACCGGGATGAAACATGATGAATGGATGAAAGAATCATTACAAAGCCTTAATAAAGGAGATGTATTAATGTTTGTTTTAATTATTGCCTTTGCATTATACAACAGAAAGTAGCCTTGTTGCTAACGGAACGCAAGTATATTTAGTTGCGATTTTTAAAAACAAAAGTTTAATTAACAAATAAAAGTAGATATGAAAAATAAAGTTGAAAATAAGCGAAACAGTAAGCAATTGAATATACTTGCTGTTAGCGGTTCGTTGTTTTACCAAAAGGTTGAAAAATTGGTAAACGAATGGAAGGAAAAGGAACTTGGTGAAATCCATCCATTTTCACCAGAAGCGGAGATTGAGGCAGGTATGAGATATTTTTTACGATGGTTGAAAGAACAGAATATACAATGACCGCTAACGTGCCTCGGCTATGAATTGAAGCCGTGTAACAAATGCTTGATTCAAGGAAATAACCTTAGCAAAGGCTTTTATTTATAGCCATTGTTAGCAACTTTTAAAATTATGGATGATTTAGAAAAGGTTAATGAAGAAATAAGAAAACAAAAAGCAAGAGAATATCAGCGAGCGTGGAGAAAAGCTAACCCCGATAAAAAGAAACAACAGAATAGAGAGTGGAATAAAGAAAAAAGAAAAGAATATCAGCGAGCGTACAGGGCTAAAAGCAAATAATTTTTATTGTTGCTAATGTTTCGGCGTGTAAGCGGAGTAAGCCTAAGCCGTTTTTGGCGTATGGCTTACGTAAGCTTTAAAAGTGGAGGCTTAGGTTATTCAGCTTACAGGCGTGTTAGGCTCAGTGTGATGAGCGGCGCACAGGTATAACATTTGACCTCCGGTTTTATCGCCGAAACATTAGGACTCAATAGGGAGTGAGAATTTAATCGTTTAACTTAAAATACATATAAATGAAAATTAAAGAATTAATAGACAAATATGATCAAGAAATTGAAAATATTGTAAAAGAATCTAAAAAAGATGAATCTCCGAGTACAAATGACGTTATGTTTAGAACATCATTAATTTTTCAATTTCGGAGGTTTGTTAATGATCTTAAACAATTAAATGAAACTCCCGTCAAGCGGAGTGAGTTAATTGATTTTTTCGATTATATAATAAAACGATATTCATCTGATGAAAGATTTCACAGAGAAACTGTCGTTGATGATTATTTAAAATCAATTAACGCAGCGAAGCGGATTGAGTCCTAACGGTGGTGGTATGGTTAGTTGGGGATTAGATACCGACAACCTATCCACCGAGTAGAAACTTAATAAATAAAACGAATGATGAATAACGCAGAAAACCCCCAATTAACTATACCACGTGTTATCGGCTGCCTTTCTATTCTTGTCGGATGCGAGGAAAGCCAGGCAGTTTGTATTGAATTGCGAAAATTAGGACACGATGCTTATAGTTGCGACTTGCAAGAATGTAGCGGGGGACACCCAGAATGGCACTTACAAATGGATATTTTTGAAGCAATTAAACTAAAAAAGTGGGATGCTGCAATATTTTTCCCTACTTGTACATACTTAACCATAAGTGCAAACAAATGGTATAAAGACCAACCGCTACGCAAAAGCGGAGCTTTAGTAGGCGAAGAAAGGAGAAACGCCAGGATTGAAGCGATTAATTTTTTTATGGACTTGTATAATTGCGGAATACCTAAAATTGCTATTGAAAACCCTATTGGAGTAATGAGTAGCGAATTTAGAAAGCCTGACCAAGTTTTACAACCGTGGATGTTTGGCCATGGAGAAACAAAAGCTACATGTCTTTGGTTGCAAAATTTACCGAAATTAAAGCCTACAGATATAGTTGAAGGTAGAGAGCAAAGATCGCACTATTTACCAAAAACAAAAGACCGTGCAAAATTACGTTCAAAGACTTATCCAGGTATCGCAAAGGCAATGGCGATGCAGTGGTTTTCTTAGGTTGCCGATAACGTATCGGGTATTGCCGAAGGCGTGGATTATTAGTACAAAACTTAAATTGAAATACAAATGAAGAATTTAGTAAAAAAGTTGATTGAAAAACGGATGCCACGCTTTTGGCAATACCTTGTTAGGTGCAGTAGGCGGTGTCCGAAGTGCAAATCAAAACACCTTGACGATGGTTATTGGACAAGGGGATGGAATGACTTATGCTCACAGGCTTGTGGAGATACAGGAACGAGGTGTTTTGATTGTGGTCATATTGAATGGAAACAAACTTGTGATGAGTATAAGGCTAAGTTGCCAAAGTGGTGTCGAGCCTATTGCACCTAACGTTGAGTATTGGCGCAGTTGCCGAATACGGGGAGGCAAGCTGTCGAACCACTAAAAAGCCATTGCGAGCCACTGCCCAACGCAAACCATAGGAACGGCAATTGACGCTAATACTGTGTTATGTGCAGCATTTTATTTATAATATTAACAATTAAATACTTAAAAATTATGTGGACAATTATTATTGGATTATCAATTGGTTTGATTGCATCAATATTGATAGTTATTTCAATGGAAGGCAAATATGCCGATGCGGAAGATTATATTCTTAGTGGTTTAATTTGCTTAGTAATTTCTGTAATTATCAGTACTGTAATAGCCTTTTCATTACCTGTTCAAACAAAAGAGGTTATTGATGAATTTGAAATTGTAACATTACAAGACAATTCACAAACAGAAGGAAATTTCTTTTTAGGTTGTGGGTACATAAATGGTACAATGAAGTATGTGTTTTATTATAAAAGCGATAAATCATATAAATTATTTATGGTAAATTATTATTCTGCTGAAATTATAATAACAAACAAAAAGGCATTCAATCAACAAATCAGAACAGTAAAAACAGATGCTTTAATAAATAAATTTGCTTTAGATTTTTATTTGTCTGAAAACAGATATGTTTTTTACGTGCCAGAAGGAACAATAAAACAGAACTATTCGCTCGATGCTCATTAATGTTGCACATAACGTTTCGTATATGAAAAGTTGGCTTTGATAGCCAATTTTTTATATACGGTGTTAGCCGTTCGTTATTTTTAATTTAATTTATTCAAAATGAAACAAATAAAAGCAATTTCAAAACGAGTAT
>JBAZGP010000286.1:0-4963 GCA_041652835.1 Lutibacter sp.
AAAAAGAAAAATTATAAGTCAATAACCTTTAAATCAGTATCAATAAATAATTCAATAATAAAGCTTCCGAAGATCGGAGAACTGAAAATATTTAAAGACAGTCCGATAATTGGGACACCAAAAACAGCACAAATAATAAAGGAGCCAACAGGATATTTTGTTTGTATTCAATGTGATACGAGTAAAAACATTTCAAATCCAGACGAGAGCCAAGTAATAGGAATTGACATGGGAATAGCTCATTTCTGCGTTGATAGCAATGGTGAATATATTAAAAATGAGAAGCATTTTTCAAAGTACGAACGGCAATTAAGAATTGAAAATCGTTCTTTATCAAGAAAAAAGCTATATTCAAACCATTGGAAAAAACAAGCAAAAAAGCTAGCTTTATTGCACCACAAGATAGGCAATGTCCGTATGGATTTTCTTCATAAGGAATCAACGAAAATGGCGAAGTTATATAATACTGTTGTCGTTGAGGACTTGAAAATTAATAACATGGTTAGAAATAAGCATCTATCAAAACACATACTCGATTGTGGTTGGGGAATGTTTCGCGATATGCTGTCATATAAAACCAATGTTATTCGGGTTGACCCAAAATACACAAGCCAGACATGCAGCGAATGTGGTTCAGTGGATGCAGAAAGCCGGAACTCCCAGAGTGAATTTGTTTGTACCCATTGCGGGTACAAATGTAACGCTGATGTGAATGCAGCTAAAAATATTTTAGGCCGGGGCATGGCCATCATTTGTCAACGTGAGGCAATAGCCTGTGCGTAGGGTGTAGAACCTCCCTGTCTTTAGACGGGAGAGTATGTCAGATAATGTAAATTAAAAACTAAATTATGGCAACAACATTATTGAAAGACAAAAAATAAAACTTAAATATTTATAGCAATGGACAAAAATAAACCATTTCCGAAATGTGCAAAAGATTGTGAAGTAGTAAAACTTCTTGGAGTAGGTGAATGTGAAAGCGTGTGTGGGCATAAATTTGATACAAGTGGAAGGCCATTAACTATACCGCTTAAAAGCTAAATATGAAACATATAGAAGTAGCAAAAGAATTAATTGAAAAGTTCGTAAATCAACCAATCAATTTCACATATATTGATTCAGAAGATGGGCAATGTATTGGAGCTGGTTTTATGACTTATAAATCAGCAAAAGATTGTGCATTGATTTATGTTGAAGGGATGATTAAAGAGCATACCTGGAAATCATCAACAAGGTTTGAAAATGCTAAAAAAGCAAAATGGGAAAGTATAAAATTCATGCTTTTAAATCTTAAAATTATGTGCGAAATAAAACAGCCTAAAGAAAAAGCTAAATCACTATTTCAAAAAATGGTATATGAAATAGAGTATAATTGCCAGCCTTCAATAGTGAAAATGGTAGCAAAAAAAATAGCCATAATAACAATTGATGAAATGATTGAAGAATTATCAAGAGAAAGTGCTGATGATTCATGTTCTGTTGAATATTGGCAAGAAGTTAAAAACGAGGTACTGTCTTTTTAGCATTACGCCCAACGGCTGCGGTATACGGTCGTTGCCGAACTATCAAATTAGTAAAAACTTAATTAAAACCACAAAATTATGAGTACAGAGAAAAGTATCAACGAAGAAAAAGGCAATGCCGTATTACCGCTTGTTAGCGTTTCGTTGCCTGATAACTGGGAAGATAAATTATACGATGAATATGGATTCGGAATAACTAAAGAAAACTGGCTAAAAGGATATGACCACGATGGTAAATTTTATTATAGCGAAGACGATATGAAGTTTTTAATTGCAGTGTTTAGTGAACTGCTGCGCCGCAATGAACGCTAACTAATTGATAAATACAATTCAAAAAAGTGAATTTATGAAAATACTATTGATAATATTAATCATATTAATATTTGTCGCATTAATGATAAGTGCTGATAGGGCCGATAAAGTAGATAAAGCTATTAAACATTTGTTTCGGGACAGATGGAAAGAATAATAGAAATGTTATTGGAATTGAAAGAGAAAAAAGTATGTTGATATAGCAAAAGAAAGAATTAATGCTTTAAGATCATTAAGCGGGAAATCCCACATCCATCAGGGGGTGGGAGGATGTCAGAGGAAGGATCTCTAAAGATAAGACCAGTAAATAAGCCTATTCATAAGCCAAAGGAATCAGATAAAATAGATCAGATTCTTAAAGAATGGCAAAGTAAACTACCCACAGACTAAAGATCGGATGGGCTTTAAGAATTAACACCTTATAATCGAACCATAGTGGAATTGAAATAGCCACATCAGAAATAGCATTGCAAACAGTATTCGCCTACTTCATCGTATCGAGAAGCAAGTTAGCCTGTTCATCATTAGGCAAAAGTTTTATTTTCAATGTCAATTTCATAACACAAAGATACAAAATAATTTCACATATCAGAAAATAATTATTAATTTTGTTAAACAATTTAATTACGGAGCGGCAATTCCTCCCATCGGCAGCAAAGCTGACCAATGGGTTTCCTTGCCGAAAATTTTATGAAAATCGCTTATAAATATTCCCATAAATTTGGTGTGGATGGTGTTGTTGTTAGTACTCCTTATATCATTTGTGCTGCAATATGGTTTAAGGATGGCAAAAAACATGAACATCAGCCAATAAATATAAATAATGGGTTGGTGGTGTGTGGGCGAAGACATCATAACTGCTATTTAACGGCCATTGAGTTAAATGGAGGTAAAAATATTGAGGGATTAAGCGGAGCAAATGCGAAAACAATGCCAGGGTTTATAACAAGTAATGACATATTTGTTGATAGAAAAGAGGGCGGGCAAATTGCTTTCGATGCGGGACAGATACCTAAATTAACGGACTGCCTTTTCTCTGAGGACTTATATTAACGGTGGTGGTATGGTTAGTTGGGGATTATATACCGACAACCTATCAATTAGTAGAAATTTAATAAATAGCAAAAATGATGAATAACGTAGAAAAACCCCAATTAACTATACCACGTGTTAGCAGTAGCTTTTGCTTTAAATCATTGACTCAAAATCAAATATATAAGCTAATAGGTGGTAAACATTGGAGCGAAAAGAAACAACATTTAATAAAACTTGCTAAAAATTTTGGAATAGTTATTGAAAACGATGAGCAATTGGAATACCTTATTGAAGTTCATTGCCCAAATGAGGAAGCAAGGATTAAGAAACAATTTTTTATTGATAGCCAAACAGGGAAAAGAAAAACACATTTAACACCTACTGATGTTAAAGGCGATTTTATTAAAATAAACAGACCTGTAATTGGCGTAAAATATCATATTAGTTGGGCTTTCTCTGGTGCAGTATTTAAACTAATAAGGGTTGAAAATGATATTTGCTTTCTTAACAATCCAAAATATAAAAGAAAACAGTTACTTAAATGCAAAGTTTCCGAACTTCGGGGGCTTCGTTAAAGTTACTACTAACGGTGATTATAAGAAACGTGCAGGATTTCAGCGCACATCACTATCCACCGAGATAAAGTAAAATTGAAATGCTGAACTTAATATTAACCACTGCAACCTGCATGTTTTTTATAATGTGTTGGCAGCAGTTAATTTTTGACTTATGCCAGTAGATGAATTTGCAGAAATAAAGGCAATGACAAGCCATTTAATGCCTAATCTTAATTTCCCAAGTTTAAATGATTTTGCTTATCCAAAATTACCAGCTTCTGAAGATAGAAGACGTGTATTAACTTCTGAACAAATTGACAAAATTATTTCGCTTTACGATAGTGGAATGACTTCACGGAAAATAGCCTCAATGTTTGGTGTTTCAAAAACAACTATACTCTACCATTGCAAAAGTGGGATTGATAAAGAAAAATTGAACCGAAAACGATACGAATTACTTTGTTTGCAAGAAAAACGAGACCCAGCATTTAAAGCCAAAAGGCATGAAGAAAAAATGCAATGGCAAAAGGATGTTTTAAAACGAAGTGAACCAAAACGAAAATATAAAGGGAAAGCAACTTATAAATGGAAAAAGAAAAAATACCATACTGACCCTGAATTTAAGACAAAAACAAGAAAACAAGCTATGGAATCATATTTTAGAAAACAAAAATTACGCACAAATGATTCTACGGAGCAAGTTTAATTGCTGCCAACGTACGATAATATAAACCTGTAAAAATACGGATTATGAAACATTACAGATGCGGATATTGCGGAACTCCAACAAACGAACAAGGGCAACCGTTGAGCGTGGGGGAATGTCACGAATTAACAGAAGAGCAGCTTAATAATACTGAACTAGTACAAGGGTATTGTTGCTATGAGGAACAACAAGATAAATACATAATTGTGACTAGAGATATGGCTATTGATGCTGGTGATTTGTCGCTTGAAGGCGAGCGGTGGCGATGGTAGTATGCTAGTATTTTTATTGTTTATATTATGTGTTGTATGGAGCGTTAGCCTGTGCGTGGGCTTCCGTTTGCCGCACGAAAAACAGTCAAGTTATAAAGACTTAAAGCGGCAAATGGCATACAACGGTTGCGTGTAGCATATCGTTGCGGATTTTGAAACACAGAGCTATCACATGAGATGAATTTTAATAGTAGCACAAACATAAATTAACCTGCTAACACCGCAATGGATGCTACACGTTGTTAGGTGCTGGCGCAATTTAAAAAACAATGGCATTACAAAGAAATCCAAATTCAGGAAAATGGAGTTTACCAAGCGGATACACAGACTTGGGATGGCAAAGGCATAGCGGAGAATGTAAAGAAATTGCAGATGCCTTAGCTAAGGGGTACAAAATTAGAGAGTTTGACAATAGTCTATACCAAAATAGGTGTACGGATGTTGTCAATATCATTGATGATGCAAAAATAGTTTGGCATATTGATATGTCAGATTAAAAGTGAGTGTGCAGGCGTGGGTTGGCTGCGCTTGCACCTAACTATTATATATAAAGAACTG
>JBAZGP010000287.1:0-4958 GCA_041652835.1 Lutibacter sp.
TCTATATCTTCTGAATGATTATTGCTGTAACTTCAGAATTACTAACAATGAACCATAAATTATAATTTGTTGCCGGCTTATCATTAAACAAACCTTCTAACCAAATAAGATCTGCCTGTTTGTTAATTAAAATGATATGTGTATTTCTGTCCTTCGTTGTTTTTGATTAGATGGATGAGGATTGATTGTAAACACCTAATATGAAAATTAAAACAAGAACGATTGGTGTTTTTATTATATTGATTTATTAATTAGTGAATGTTTTTTGGCATTGGCCATAACGTATTGTAGCTTGGCGAATTTGCGGATTTTAGTGCTAATCCCAATAGCTATCGGAATCATTTAAGCACTTCCCACTTTTTTGCCAAACCAATATTAGCGGTTTAGCTTTATTTGTTCCATAATCAGGCTGCAAATAGCCTTGGCTATTTCTTCTTTTTTATAAAATTCGTGTCCTTCATGTTTGTAAAAATTTTCACTTATTTCCATCTTATGAAACCAATTGATATCGGGTTTATAAGCATCATCTTCTCCATAAAATAATTCAATTTTCCCTGATGGTTTAATGGCTTCATATCTCAACCTTGTTGAAGATATTGCAAATAAATTTTGAGCTTTTAAACCAGAAAGACATGCTTTCCAAGCAATGAGTCCGCCTATACTAAAAGCTATTACGGTTATAGGTTTCTTTTCTTTTTGAAGAATACTTTCAACAGCTCTTGAAATACCGCCATTGACAAATTGATTGTGCAAATTCTCCTCTAAATAATCACTTTTATCAATACTCCCTATATCACAGCTATCATAATATTTTACATCAAAATATTTATCTAAAACTGTGGTGTAGTAGGTAATCCATTCCGATTTTTCTTTACCCCATAAATCAGAAAGCAATATAATTCTTTGCTTATTAGTTTTGTTCTTCTCGTTCATGGGTTTTAATGTTTGTTAAGTTAACCAATAATAGTTTTATGCTTTGCAAATAGCGTTGGTTTTATTGTACAAATATACAAATGTTTTATTATCTTACAAGTATTTGTTTTATATTGAAACAATACTTATTTTTGTGCTTCTAATAAGCCTAATATACACTATTATGAATATAAAATTGTCACAAAAGCAAATTGGTCAGCGGATAACTGAACTTCGTAAAATGAAGGGTTTGTCACAGGAAGATTTAGCTAAAAGTGTCAAAATTTCCAGACCGTCATTGGCGCAAATAGAGTTAGGAAACAGAAGTGTTAATATTCTTGAACTGCAAAAATTGTCATTGGTATTGGCGTTTTCATTGGATGACTTTATGTCTAAAGATTTCTCTGCAAGTCAAAAAATTGAAGGTAAAGAAGAAAAAATAGCCAAAAAAAAAGATGAGCGTGTCTCTGTGCCAACGCTCGAAGTTAATAAGTTCAAAAATGTTTTGTTGTATATTCTTGAACGCTGTGCGGGTAAGCCAAATGTTGGAGAAACTGTTCTTTATAAGTTGCTTTATTTTTCTGATTTTAACTATTATGAATTGTATGAAGAACATTTAACGGGTGCTAAGTATCGTAAATTACCTTATGGACCAGTGCCACAAAATTTGGACACCATAATTAATCAGATGATTGAAAATGGACAACTACAAAGAATTAAAACCCCTTATTTCGATAAAACACAAACTCGATATATTCCTTTGATTAACTCCGATTTAAAACTTTTAAACGGTGCAGAAAAAGAGGTTATTGACAAAGTAATAGAACAATATAGCGATTGGTCTGCTGCTGCAATCAGCAATTATTCTCATAAGGATATGCCTTGGCTGGCTTCAAAAGAAGGAGAAGAAATAAATTATGAATTGGTTTTTTATAGAGATGCTCCTTTTTCTGTAAGAAATTACGGAGATGAAATTGAAGTGCAATGACCTTTGATGAATTAACCGAATTTAAGAAGGATTTGAAAAGTCTTTTAAAAAAATACAGAACGCTAAATGACGATTTAGATGTGGTTAAAAGAGTGTTAGAGGTTATCCCCAATGAAAGACCACCTTTTAGTTTTTATATTAATAATTTGGGTTTAGAAACGTGTATCATCAAAGTTAAAAAGATTGCTTGTAAGTCGTTAAAAGGAAAAGGTGTAAATTCAGGATTAAGATTGATATATGCTTACTTTTCTACCGAACAAAAAATTACCTTCATTGAATGGTATCATAAAAACGACCAAGAAAATGAAGATAGGAAAAGAATAACGGATAATTTTAAATAGCCATAAAACGGAGAAGGGTAAGGGTTTGGTAGTATCCGAACGATGAGGTTTTTACTACGAAATTTGATTTGAAAAACTAAAATTTCATTAAATACAAAACTGTCTTTGGAATAGGAAATTCTGCCTTTAGGGTTGATGGTTATAACCAGAGGTTCTTGTCATTCTCCGTTTGTCGGTATATATTTATCTATACAATAATTTTCAACTTCCGTGTCGTTTGAAAAATATTTATCACAAAATTCTTCAAGTTCCTTTTCTGCTCCAGAAATGTATTTTTCACTTGCAGTCATAAGTTTTTCGGTCTGTTCGATGAACTTTTCAAACTCTTTATTCATTTTACAAAGTTTATCAATAGTCTTAAAATCCAGGTCTCTATAAACCGAAGGGTAAAGTACTTTGCTTTGGTACGGATTTGCGTTAAGTTCAATTATTCCAATTCCAAACGATTGATTAAGTCTTGCCATTTCTTCGTTCAAACTGTCGCTAAACTCAAATGCAACTAAATAACCGTAGTTTGCCCAACTTGAATTTGAAACCGCCTGAAAAAATGCTTTCTTCAATTCGCTGTCACTGTTAATTTCTCTTTTCAATTCGTATGAACTTAACTTAAAAGTGTCAACACGATTAATAGATTTTAGAAAGTTCTGACTGACTTTTGATTGTAAATTTAAAAACTTAATTCCAACCATATCTGGATGTGTCCATATTTGATTATTGTCTTTTCCGTTTGACTGTTCGTGAAAAATCGTCTTTGAGTAAGTGTCTGTATTTTTCAAATAACTACTCAACAATCTATGTAAATCTCTTTCTTCGTATATTTTTGATTTATTAATTTTATTGGTTTTTTCTGTATGAGTTTCTATCTCGCCACTCAAAATTTCAATTCCGATATTTTGTTCATTTTTAGTTAAATAGTAAGAATAACTTCTACCATCTTGTTTTATACGTTTTACTCGTGTATCACTTTTCTGAATAAAGTCTGTTAAAACTCCTGATACTGATAAAAATGGTGTTTTTGCGTTTCCAAAATCAAAGTATTTTTTTTCAACTATATGGTTGTAGATATCCATGTAAATAGAAGGTCTATTTAAATCTTCTAAACTTTTTAATATCGCTTCTTTTAATGTCATTGTCTGTTTGTTTTAATTTTAAGGTTTTGTTGGCTTAACATTGGCTTAACGTTTGACGGTATGATGGCGTTCGAGTATTACGAAGCGATTTCCTGTCAGTTTACAATGGCTTTTTTACGAGCCACAAGCTTTCAAACTACTGAAACTTGCATGTGCGCTACCATTATCGATTGGTATTTTTTGGTCTGTCGTCATTTTTTCTTTTCAGGACCTTTCAATAGTTTTTTTTCTTCCCCATCAAGTTTCCGTTTTAATTTCTTTACATCTTCTGCGGGTGGAAGGTTTTCTGGCACGATTCCTCTTTGTGTGAGCATATTTCTAACAGCAAGGTTGTTGTCAACATGTTCTTTTTCAATCTTTGTTTGTCCTTTTAAGTCTTTGCTTTGTACATTCAATCCAGTCATTTCGGCAGCCAAGTCTTTCGCCTTTATACTGATTGTAGGAAGAAAATCAGCAACTGGTCGGTTATCTGGCACCCCTATTTTACGTTTTAGCATTTGGGTATTTAATCTGAATAAAGCCTGGTCGCCTTTACTCCTTAATTATTGCAAAACCTTGGTTGTCAACACCTCGTTCATAAAGAATACCAGAAAGTTGTTTTTCGGTTTGGCTTAATTTCTCACGGGCTTTTACTCGTTCAAATTCTAAAATCCGTTGTTCAACTATTTCTGCTCTACGTGTTTGTACAGCAAAATAGTTTTGAGCAAACGCAATTTCTTCTTTTCGGCTATCGCCATTTTGAGCAATTAGATAACAGGCATAGCGAGTTAAAGCAATGTCCTCTATGGGTCTTTCAGTCTTTGAACCAATCTCGACCATTTTCCTGATATCAGGAAAATGGTTTTCTATTAATTCTCCTGCGTTCTTACAAGCGTCCTTTGCTTTTTGGATTACTTTCTCAAAGTTCTCCCATTTGCTGTATCCTAATAAATTTTGTAATTCTCGCGCACTCCAACATTCAACTCCTTCTAACTCAGAGGAAGCAGCTTCAAATTGAGAAAATAAACTTTTAATTTCGTTAGACTTCATTTAGCATTATTTTATGGTCTAAATTATTAAAATTAGTTCAAATATCATAAAATTTATTCCCCATTCAAAATTTTGTAAACCAATGCTGCAGAAAGCGGTTGCCTGACAGCTTTTTTTCTGATGTCATCGAAACTTAAAATAAAGTCACAACCATTTTTATAGTTGCTGTAGCTTTACGGCAGAAGTAGTTTTATCCAGCAATTTTTACATTACTGTTTAAAATTTCAACACTAAAATTTACTTTAGCTTTCAATGCGCTAAAAACCCTCAAAATTGTTTCGATTGTTACATTAGTTGTATTGTTTTCAAGCTTAGAAATTTGTGCTCTTTGTACGCCAATAAGTTTTCCAAGTTCTTTTTGTGTCATATTTCTTTCAAGACGAACTTTTTTTATCAATTCACCAAGTATTTCCATTTGAAGTTCTTGCTCATAAAGTGTCCTTTTCACAGTTCCAACTTCACCAATAAATTCGTCTTTTATTTTGTCAAAAGAAAACATTTCTAAATCTTTATCTTTATTTTTCATTTCGATTATTTTTAATTTTCGACTTGTCAATA
>JBAZGP010000288.1:0-4926 GCA_041652835.1 Lutibacter sp.
AATAAACAGTTACACAAATAAAGGTCACTGAGCGTGGTTACTGAGCGAAGTCGAAGTAAAGTCGAAGTGAACGATTAAACAAAAATTAAAAATGAATTCAAATACAATTACAAACGGTATTTTAAAGGCAATTGCCATTATTGCTGGTGCTTTATTGCTGCTTTACTTTCTGTATGAAATAAAGTCCGTGATTACTTATATCGCAATTTCAATAGTTCTTGTTTTAATTGGAAGTCCGATTATTCACTTTTTAAAACGAAGGCTGAAATTTCCAAATACTTTGGCTGTTATCACAACTATGCTGTTTTTTTTAGGCATTTTAACAGGAATAATAAGTATGTTTATTCCACTAATTATTAAACAAGGTGAAAACTTATCGTTGTTAAATATTGATCAGCTTCAAACCAATATTGAAGAATTATTAAATCAGGTTAACGATTATTTCTTTTCACTTCATATAGATATTTTAAAAGAAATAAAAAATGCCGATTTGTTTAAAAATCTAAAAGCCATTCCTGATTTATTAAATGCTATTATTAACACCATCGGAAACTTCAGCGTTGGATTATTTTCAGTAATTTTTATCACCTTCTTTTTAATGAAGGACTCCAAAATAATGGAAAATTCTCTTTATGTATTAGTCAATGACAAAAGCGAGCCAAAACTGCGAACTGCTTTGACCACTATCAATAATTTATTGTCAAGATATTTTATAGGTTTGATGCTCCAAATTTTAATAATATTTATAATATATTTCATTGTTTTGGCAATATTTGGTATTGAAAATGCCTTAGTAATTGCATTTTTATGCGCTTTGTTAAATTTAATCCCGTACATAGGTCCATTAATTGGAGGTGTTCTTTTGATGTTTTTAACAATGAGTGATAATCTGGGACAAAATTTTCAAACCGAAATACTACCAACTACCATTTATGTGATGATTGGCTACATTTTTGCGCAGTTAATTGATAATAATATAAGTGTGCCTATTATATTTTCAAAAAGCGTAAAATCCCATCCTTTAGAAATATTTTTAGTGATTATTATAGGTGGAATTTTATTTGGCATTACAGGAATGATTGTGGCAGTACCTATGTACACCGCCATAAAAGTAATTTTAAAAGCATTTTTAGCTGATAATAAAATTGTGAAAATGATGACAAAAGATTTATAAAATCCCCAAAAAAATAAAGGGATGAAAAATGAAATTAGGATTCCAGATGAAATAATTACCCGTAAAATTTATTTTATTCGAGGACAAAAAGTAAGGTTAAATGAAGATTTAGCTGAAGTTTATAAAGTGGAAACAAAACAATTAAAAAGACAAGTTAAACAAAATATTGAGCGTTTCCCTGAAGATTTTTACGTTTGAACTTTCCTAAGAAGAGTTCACAAACTTGAGGAGCCAATTTGGCACCTCCAATTCTTCCAACAAAATGGAATTACATTGAATGTCATATTGTAAAAAGATTAAAATGCAAACATCTTCAAGAAACCCGAAAATCACTTCAAAAACAATGAAACTAAGCAATCTTTAAATTACCAATTCATTGAATAACAATATTTTAAATAAGGAAGTCCAACAATTTATCAATGATCATTTAAAATCAGATGTAACAAAACTAATTTTAAAAGGAAGTCCGTTTGAAGTTGTTTCCATTCAAGAAATTGCCGAACAAATAGTGGCGAAAAACAGCTGTGAAAAGAAATTACCAACTTGGTTTAATTCTGAAAATATTTATTATCCGAATAAATTAAATATTGAACAAACTTCTTCTGAAATTACCTCCAACTATAAATCGGAATTGGTTTCAGGGGAAACATTGGTCGACATTACAGGCGGATTTGGCGTTGATGCTTACTTTTTTTCACAAAAAGTTTCAAAAATAACACATTGTGAAATTAATGAAGAATTATCTAATATTGTTTCACATAATTTCAAACAATTAGGGGTTAAAAATTGTGTATTTAAAAAAGTTGACGGCATCGAATTTATAAAAAACAATCAAGAACATTTCGACTGGATTTATGCCGACCCTTCTCGTAGAAATGATGCAAAAGGAAAAGTTTTTTTATTGAAGGATTGTTTGCCCAATATTCCTGAAAACTTAGATACAATATTTCAAAAAACAAATAACATTTTACTTAAAGTATCTCCAATATTAGATATTACAAGCGCTATCAACGAGTTAATTTTCGTAAAAGAAATTCATGTGGTTGCCGTTGAAAATGAGGTGAAGGAACTGTTGTTTTTGCTGGAAAAAGATTATACAAAAAGTATTCAGATTAAAACCATAAACATCACAAAAAACGAATCACAAAAATTCGACTTTAATTTAAATGAAACTTCAAATGCAAGCTTTTCAGAACCTGAAAAATATGTATACGAACCCAATGCCGCCATCCTAAAATCGGGTGCGTTTTTACAGGTTTCTGAAAAATTAAATATTGCTAAATTACATCAAAACAGTCATTTATATACTTCGAATACTTTAATGGATTTCCCCGGACGAAAATTCGAAATAAAACATTGCATTTCCTACAACAAAAAACAATTATTGCAACTTATTCCTTCTAAAAAGGCCAATATTGCAACACGAAATTTCCCAGAAACCGTTGCTCAAATTCGTAAAAAAACTGGATTGAAAGATGGAGGAAATCAATACTTGTTTTTCACAACTGATTTCAACAATAAGCACGTGGTGCTGATTTGTGGAAAAGTATAAAAGTTGTTTTACCAGAAATCATTAAATTTTAGTAATTTTAGCCTTTATACACAACAAAATGGCAAATAAAAATATACGTTCGTTATCGTTAAGAAAGGGATTAGATGATAATTTGTTTGAAAATATCGCAGATTTATCAAATAAAAATGCTGAAAAATCGGAATTTCAGAAACTTGCAAAACGTTTTATGATTGATGATTCTGTGATTGCAGCCACCTCCTCTTTTTACGATTTCACAAGAGAAAGTAATCGGAATAAAAAAATCCATGTGTGCAGTGGAACGGCTTGTTTGGTTGCAAATACCCAAAATAAGCTTCGTGAGAATTTAGAAAATCATTTCGACAAAGATGAAATTGGCCATGCTGCTTGCGTTGGCCATTGTCACAGCAATAATGCGTTTATGTACAATGACAATACGTATTCGCCAAACAATGAAAATGAATTAATTTCAATTTTAGACCATAAAAAACACCTGGCAAATAAATACAATATTGGTTGTAATACCACACCAATTTTAACTTCAAAAATCGATAATATTACTGAATTTTATGGTTTGGCTGAAAAATTCAAAAACAATCCGCAACAGGTAATTCAGGAAATAAAAACTTCCAATTTACGCGGTCGTGGCGGTGCAGGTTTTCCTTTTTGGTTCAAGTTAGATGCTGTTATAAAAGAGGCAAACTCTCAAAAATATATCGTTTGCAATGCGGATGAAGGCGATCCCGGAGCATATTCCGACATGTATTTAATGGAAAATCAAGCGCATAAAGTGCTTTTTGGAATGTATATGGCAGGCTTAACCGTTGGCGCAAATACAGGAGTTTTATACATTCGGGGAGAATATCCAGATTCTATTCGGATTGTAGGCGAAGCCATTTCAGCCTTAAAAGAAAAAAACCTGATTGGCGATTTTAAATTCAAAATTATTCGCGGACAAGGTTCTTATGTTTGTGGCGAAGAAACGGCTTTACTGAATTCAATAGAAGGTTTACGTCCGGAAGTTCGCGTTCGTCCTCCTTATCCTGCACAATACGGTTTGTTTGGCAAACCAACAGTATTGAGCAATGTGGAAACTTTTGCCAACATTCACTGGATTCTGGAAAATGGTGGGGAAGCTTACGCAGCATTGGGAACAAAACAATCCACCGGAACCAAATTGGTTTCATTAGATAGCTTTTTTAATACGCCGGGAATGTATGAAATTGAAATGGGAACGCCATTAAAAACCATATTTGAGGAATTCGGGAATGGATTTAAGTCGAAAATAAAAGCATTTCAAATTGGCGGCCCTTTGGGCGGAATTGTTCCTATAAATAAAATTGCAGACTTAACGTTGGATTTTGAATCGTTAAATACTAACGGATTTTTATTGGGCCATGCAAGCGTTGTTTCTATTCCAAAAGATTTTCCATTGATTCAGTTTTTAGAACATTTAATGGAATTTACAGCTGATGAATCCTGCGGAAAATGTTATCCGTGCAGAATTGGCTCTTATAGAGGCATGGAAATGCTTCAAAAAGCACAACATGAAAATTATAAAATCGACAGGGAATTATTTGATGATTTATTGGAAACCTTAGAAATAGGGTCACTTTGTGCATTGGGCGGTGGAATTCCGTTGCCTGTAAAAAATGCTTTGCAGTATTTTGGGGGGGAGTTGAAACAGTACTTTAAGTAAATTATTGTTCCACAATGATTCACAAAGACACAGAGATTCACAAAGAAATGACTGAAAATGAAATATCAAGAATAATTATAGGTAAAGCTATAGAAGTTCATAGAGAATTAGGACCAGGGTTATTAGAATCAGCCTATCAAGAATGCCTTTATTATGAACTTCAAATTAGTGGATTAATGGTAAAAAAAGAAATAGCCCTTCCAATTAGGTATAAGGAAATAAAGTTAGACCATGGTTATAGAATTGACCTTTTAGTAGAAGATAAAGTAGTGATTGAATTAAAAACAGTAGAATTTCTGTCTGAAGTACACACTGCCCAAATATTAACATATATGAAACTATGGAATTATAAATTAGGTTTGTTATTAAATTTTCATGTAAAACTACTTAAAGAAGGTATTAAAAGATTTATAATTTAAACTCTTTGAAACTTAGAAATACTTTGTGAAACTTAGAGAAACTCTGTGAAACTTAGTGTAACAACATAGATATTAGTGTAACAACATAAATATTAGTGTAATA
>JBAZGP010000289.1:0-4921 GCA_041652835.1 Lutibacter sp.
CTATGTTAAAAAACGCACCTCATACAGAAAGTGTTATTACGGCAAATGATTGGAACAATTCTTACACGCGCGAACAAGCCGCTTTTCCGCTTTCCTACATAAGAGAAAATAAATTTTGGCCTTCTGTGGCAAGAGTTGATGATGCTTATGGCGACAGAAACTTAATTTGTTCCTGTAATCCTATTGAAGATTATATGGAAAAATAATCAGATAGCATAGCGTAAAATTAAAAAAGTCTCGAGAAATCTCGAGACTTTTTATTTCTAATCAATTGCAAAAAAGCAATCATAATTGTCGTCCCCACAACGGTAGTATAATGTTATTACTTTTTAAACGCTTCTCAATTAGAAATTCAATAATTGTTGTAAATTAAAGAATTTGTCGTCCCCACAACGGTAGTAATCCTTTAAATTATTGTAAATATAACTGAATTATTTCAAAAATATTGTTTATTCATTTCATTTTTAGAAAATAAAAAGTATAATTGAAAATAGAACGTGATCTTTTCAATATCTTTTTCCTTTTTAAATATTTTTACGAAAACATTATAGTAAAAAATTTAGAGGTTTACTTAGTTCCTAAATTGCAAAATGGTAACTTTGCATTTCGACTTAAACTTATATTTTTTATAAATGAAAAAAATAACAAAAGAAACCTATATCAATTGGTATAAAGACATGCTGTTTTGGAGAAAATTTGAAGATAAATTGGCTGCACTTTATATTCAGCAAAAAATCAGAGGTTTCCTGCATTTATATAATGGACAAGAGGCTGTTTTGGCAGGTGCTTTACACGCCATGAAAAAAAATGACAAAATGATAACGGCATATAGAAATCACGTTCAACCCATTGGTTTGGGCGTTGATCCAAAAAGAATTATGGCAGAATTAATGGGAAAAGATACCGGCACTTCCCGTGGCATGGGAGGCTCCATGCACATATTTTCTCCTGAACATAATTTTTTTGGCGGGCATGGAATTGTAGGTGGTCAAATACCTTTAGGCGCAGGTTTGGCTTTCGCCGATAATTTTTTTGAAGAGATGGCGTAACCTTAACTTATTTTGGAGATGGCGCCGCCCGTCAGGGTTCTTTTCATGAAACATTAAATATGGCCGTAAACTGGAAACTTCCTGTAGTTTTTATTTGTGAAAACAATGGTTACGCGATGGGAACTTCTGTTAGCCGAACTTCCAATCAAGAAGATATTTGGAAACTTGGTTTGGGCTACGAAATGCCTTGCGGACCAGTAGATGGAATGAATCCGGTTAAAGTTGCTGAAGCCATGGAAGAAGCTATTGAACGCGCAAGAAAAGGCGACGGACCAACGCTACTCGATATAAAAACGTATCGTTATAGAGGTCATTCTATGAGTGATGCCCAAAAATACAGAACCAAAGAAGAAGTTGATGAATATCGCAAAATTGATCCGATTACACAGGTTTTAACCGTAATAAAAGAAAAGAAATATGCAACGGACAAGGAAATTAAAATTTGGGATCAGGAAGTAAAGGATAAAGTGGAAGAATGTGAAAAATTTGCCGAAGAATCTCCATATCCCGACAAACAATTAATGTATGATATTGTTTACGAACAAAAAGATTATCCGTTTTTAAAACATAGATAAATGGCAGAAATTATTACAATGCCACGTTTAAGCGACACAATGACTGAAGGAGTTGTAGCGCAGTGGTTAAAAAAAGTTGGTGACAAAATTAAAGAAGGCGATATTTTAGCAGAAATTGAAACCGATAAAGCAACTATGGAATTTGAATCTTTTCATGAAGGTACACTTTTATACATCGGTTTAAAAGATGGCGAAAGTGCTCCCGTAGATTCATTGTTGGCTGTTATTGGCGAAGAAGGTGAAGATATTGACGCTATTATAAAAGAATTCAAAGCATCTGCTCCAAGCGCAAGCAAAGCACCTGAAACTTCAAAAGCTCCTGAAAAAGCAGCTGAGATTGCCGAACCTGAAAAAGCTGCTGAAACTATAAAAACTCCTGAAAAAGTTACTGAAACGGTTCAAACTCCGGTAGTAACAAATACTTCAGGTAGGATTATTGCTTCGCCTTTGGCTAAAAAAATAGCAGAAGAAAAAGGAATAAACTTAGCCACTGTTTCTGGAACTGGAGAAGGTGGAAGGATTGTAAAATCTGATGTTGAAAATTATGTACCTGCTGCTGTTTCTGCTGCTTCCGCACCGGTTGTTTCTGGAAAAGAAAGCTTCGAAGAAACTCCTAACTCTCAAATGCGTAAAACTATTGCGCGCAGATTGGCGGAATCTAAATTTACAGCACCTCATTATTATTTAATGTTGGAGATTAATATGGATAACGCCATTGAATCACGCAATCTTATTAATGAATTGCCAGATACCAAAGTTTCTTTTAATGATATGGTGGTTAAGGCAAGCGCTATGGCCTTAAAAAAACATCCAAAAGTAAATTCTCAGTGGTTTGATGACAGAACACGCATAAACCATCACATAAATATTGGAATTGCTGTGGCTGTTGAAGATGGATTGGTTGTGCCAGTTACGCGTTTCACAGATCAAAAGAGCATGACTCAAATTGGAGCAGAAATAAAAGATATGGCAACAAGAGCCAGATCTAAAAAATTAACGCCTGCAGAAATGGAAGGAAGCACTTTTACGGTTTCTAACCTTGGAATGTTTGGAATTTCAGAATTTACCTCGATTATCAATCAGCCAAATTCGGCCATTTTATCAGTAGGTGCAATTATTCAAAAACCAGTTGTTAGAAATGGTGAAATTGTAGTTGGAAATACTATGAAAGTTACTTTAGCCTGTGACCACAGAACGGTTGATGGTGCTACAGGTTCTGCTTTTTTACAAACCTTAAAACAATTTATTGAAAATCCGGTAACTATGTTAGCTTAACTCAATTACCGATAACTGCAATAAAAAAACCATTGAAAATTCAATGGTTTTTTTATTGCAAAATTTTATCTCACAGTTTGCCATAAAAAAAACGCCAACAAAGTGGCGCTCTTTTTATTATCTTATTACTGCTAATTATTTACTGAATTTAGCATATTTAGTTTTGAACTTATCAATACGTCCTGCAGTATCAACCAATTTAGTTTTACCTGTGTAATATGGATGTGAAGTTCTTGAAATCTCTAATTTTACCAACGGATATTGAACGCCGTCAACTTCAATAGTTTCTCTGGTGTTTACTGTTGAACGAGTCAAAAATACATCTTCATTTGACATATCTTTAAATGCTACCATTCTGTAATTTTCTGGGTGTATACCTTTTTTCATCGTAACCTCGTTTTAATTGCGTTTTTGTTTTTAAGACTGCAAATTTAACTATATTTTTGAGACTTCAAACAATTAATTTATTTTATTTACATAAAAAATTTATAAAACGCCTATTTTAGTTATGTACTACAAATCTTTTCTTAGTTTTTTTATATTCTTAGCCATATTCTCTTGTAAAAGTGAACATAAATTTATTTTAAATGTTCCGAAAAAAATTCAGACAAATCAGGAATTATCAATTTCTGTTTCTGAAAAAAATAATAAATCTATTGATTCTGTTCAGTTTACTTTAGATGATAAAAAAATAGAAAGCAAGAATAACTCCGCTACCCTAAAAATTAACGATTTTAAGTTGGGAAAGCATGTTATTACCGCTATTGTTTTTTATGAAAATAAAACAAAAAAAATTTCTGAAACTGTTTATTTTTTGGCTGATACCCCTCCAGATATTTACACATATAAAATTATAAATACTTATCCGCATGATAAAGGCGCTTATACCCAAGGTTTAGAATTTTATAACGGATTTTTATATGAAGGAACAGGACAAAAAGGCAAATCTTCCATTAGAAAAGTTGAATTAAAAATAGGAAAAGTTTTACAGCAACAAGATTTAGACGCACAATATTTTGGTGAAGGAATTACCATTTTTAACAACAAATTATATCAGTTAACTTGGCAAGGCGGCATTGGCTTTGTATACGATTTAGAAACCTTTAAACAGGAAAAGACATTTAATTACACCAAAAGTCGCGAAGGATGGGGATTGACCCATAACGGTGAAAAATTAATTAAAACAGATGGCACAGAATACATTTGGTTTTTAAATCCGGAAACACTCATAGAGGAAAGTTATATTGAAGTGTACACCAATGAGCGCAAAGTAGAAAAGCTGAACGAGCTTGAATTTGTAAACGGATTAATTTACGCAAATATTTGGCAGCAAAATTCAATTTTAATGGTAAATCCAAATACAGGCAAAGTTGAAGGCGTCGCTAATTTAAACAGTTTAAAAACTACTATTGAAAAAGAACAAAAATTAGAAGATTCCGATGAAGTACTTAACGGAATAGCTTATGATAAAGAAAATAACCGACTTTTTGTAACCGGAAAACATTGGGGTGAACTTTATGAAATTGAATTGATTAAAAAATAATTTGCTGCATAATTATTTTTACATTTACAAAAACAACCCAAATGCGCTATTATTTAACTTTTTTATGTGCTTTAACGTTGCTAATATTTTCTTCGTGTAGAAAAGATTTTACTGCGGAATTAAGTTCGGGTAAACTCTCTTTTTCAAAAGATACTGTGTATTTAGATACCGTTTTTACAAATATTGGCTCAAGTACTTATAATTTAAAGGTTTACAATAAAAGCAACAAAAATATCTCCATTCCAACCATTGCCCTTGGCAGAGGCGAAAATTCATTTTACAGATTAAATGTTGATGGGATTCCAGGGAAAGTTTTTGAAAATATAGAAATTTTGGCAAAAGACAGTTTGTATATTTTTATAGAAACCACTATTAATTATAGTCAAATTACAAATCCAATCTATACAGATTCCATTGTTTTTGACAATGGCATAAATTTACAAGATGTGAAATTGGTAACTTTAGTTAAAGATGCACAC